>JBFMGX010000006.1 GCA_040752595.1 Candidatus Zixiibacteriota bacterium | reverse complement strand
TCGATAGCCAATGGCGTGACGACCTCGCTACAACACGAGTTCCATACCCAAGGGGCACACGGTCTGTCACGCCCACAAAACCACCATTCACAAAATACACCGGAAACGACATACAAGGGGCACGGCGCGCCGTGCCCGCCCAGCAGAGTTGGGTATTTCGGACGATGGCTGTAGCGCTGTTGTGCGGATTGGGCAGCCGTGTGGCATCGGCGCAGGGTCCCGCCCCGCCTCGTTGGCTCATCTGTCCCTCAGGCGCAGTCGCCATTCCCACGGGTAGGTTCGCCGAGACCATCAAAGGCGAGAACCCCAAGGATGGTCACAAGACCGGATTCACGGGCGCTCTCGAGCTTGGTCGCTTCCTCTCCCAGCGCCTCGCCGTCGGCATCGCCGCGGGATACACACGATTCCCCCTGGATTTTTCCATCCCCTTGGAACAGGAGGGGAGCACCAAAGTACTGATGGGGCAGCTCTGGGGAAGGTACTTCCTGGCGGGAGGATACGCGCACTGGCAGCCGTACCTGTCGGCGGGGATTGGAATCGGCCGCCCGAAGGTGAGCATCGATTTCCCCATACCGGTTCGGATGGAAGACACCCTCCTTGTGGACCGGTTGGAATCGACCGTCGATCTCAGTCTGTCTCTGACAGGCGGAGTCGGTGTCCGGGTGCCGATCGGCGACCGGTTGGCATTCCTCTTCGAGCCGCGGTACGTCAGCATCTCGACCAAAGGGACAAACCGGACTGACAAACTCCGCACAACCGATGGCCGCATGCGGGAAGATCGCTACGCCGAGGACGGGTCCCGATTGAAGGACAAATCTCGAACCAATTGGTGGGACATTCGCGTCGGCGTGATGCTCTCTCTTTTCTGATCTCCGCCGAATCGCACTTGGCAACTCAAACGGGTGTATAGCCCTACACCCCGGACGTTCTTTATTGCGTTCGAACGCACCCGGCGCGAGCGCGGTTGAAGATGTTACACCACAACGACTTGCCTGCCATTGGATGGTCGGGGACGGTTGGTCTTTTTCTAAGCGGTTGACAATTCTACTCTTGACAGGTCGCGCGGTCGCTACTTTACTCCGGCCGATCCCTGGGGGGGATCAATGGACTGGTCTGTCAGGACTGTAGTACAAACCATTTCAAGGAGGGTCTCATCATGAAGAAGTGGGGAGTGTTGGCAGCAGTGGCGGCCTTGGCGGTCGTGGCTGCAAGCGGGACCGCGCACGGCGCGATGGGTGTTGGCGTTGTCTGGGACGGCAATGGCGGTATCACGCCCAACATGGTGCTACCGATCCAGATGGAGTCGGGGCTGTTGATCGAACCCATGTTGGGGTTTGACAAAATCGACGAGAACTACCTTACGATCACCGAAACCGACGGCGGCGGGTTCTTGGCTGCCCAGGCGAAGACGAGCCTTGTGGGGTCAGGTACCGAGATTCGCGCTGGCGTTCGCGTGGAGAAGGCCGCGAAGATGGAGGGGGCTTCCCCACTTATCGGTGGGTATGGGATGCTGATTCTGGGTTCTCCGGACGACTATGTCGAGGGGGGGACTACCGTAAAGCTCGACACATACACTGACTTCAGTTTCGGCGTCTTCGTCGGAGGTTCGGCTCCGCTAGCGAATGGCGTTGATATTGTCGGTGTCTGGGGACCCACTGTTGACATGTTCGGAAAGCGCAAGGCGAGCACAGAGGGACTGGAGGCCGAGACGGAATCGGCTACCAATTTCGGCTCACGCGCCTCGCTTTCGTTGCGCTTTTGGCTCTGGGGAATCAGGTAAAGTTACATCATCACGCCTCGACCCCCCCCGTCGATCCGACGGGGCGGGTTGTTAGTTCAGGTCGAATCACAAGGAGGGTTCATGAAGAAGTGGGGAATGGTTGCGGCCGCGGCAGTCTTGGGACTCGTCGTGGCGATGTCGGGGACGGCCAACGCGCAGTTCGTGAAGGGGCAGTTCCTTGTCGGACCGGGGGCCGGTGCTGCCATCCCGATGGGGGATTTCGGTGATGCCGCCGACATCGGGTTTGGATTCGGTGGGGTTGGCGACTACATGTTGACGCCCAACCTCGCGGTCGGCGCCGACTTCATGTACAACATGCTGGGCGCGAAGGTCGAGGAAGACCTGGAAGACGTGAGCGTCGACGACTTCAAGCTCTTGCAGATCACAGGCCATGCCAAGTACTTCTTTGGGCAGGACGGCGCCAAGATGACGCCGTATTTGTTCGGCGGCGCCGGCTTCTACAACATGAAGGGTGGTGTTTCGGTCGATATCGGCGACATCGATCTCGATGTCAGCGCCTCGAGCACCGAATTCGGCGTCAACGGCGGCGCCGGCATGCTCTTCAAGGCCGGTGAGAAAATGAAGGTGGGGGTCCAAGGGGCCTTCCACAACGTCATGACCGAGGGCGACGCTACCCAGTACATCAGCGCGGGGGCCTTCCTGCTGTTCACATTCGGCGCCCAGCAATAGCGGAGCTACCGCATCGCTCCAATGGCCCGGCCGGGAATCGACCCCGGCCGGGCCGTGGCGTTTGTGGACGCAGGGTCGGGGACGATTGAAGCTGAATCACACGCTCGGCATGTTCTCTCCTTGTGCCGCAAATCCCATTCAGCGTTGAAACGATTTCCGGCCAAATCCGTCAAAGAAGAACCACCGGGGCGGCAGGCGAATATGGCAGCGCCTCGTGGGTAATAACTCTGCAGAGGAGATGGCGGGGGATATCCTTGATGCGTCTGTTGATCCAGGGTATCCGTGATTCCAACGGGAGGAGAGATGAAGCGAACGTGCGTTGTTGGGATTGGACTCTTGCTGGCGATGTCCTTGCCGCTGCCTGTGGCGGCAGTGGAGCGGGGTGAGTTGCTGATCGGCGTCTCGGGTGGATGGAGCACTCCGGTCGGCGACTATCCGACGACGGACTTCGGCGACAAGGTGAAGGGCGGCGTGGGATTCGGGGCGGCCGTCGACAAGCTGGTGACCGACCGGATCAGTGTCGGCGGGGAATTCGGAGCCAGCTTCAACCCGTTTGACCAGGATTTCATCGCCGACAGTCTGAAGACGGGGAGCCGTTACACGCCGGATTACAAGTGGCGGACGATGTATGCCGGCGCCCGTGGCCGCTACTACCTGAATTTGCTGGGCAACGTCAACTTCTTCGCCCAACTGGGGATCGGGGCCTACATCAACAAATTCACGTCGAACCTCAATTGGGATCGCCAGAACGGCGTCGTTACCCCCATCGAGAAGAGTGATACGCGTACGGACATTGGCATGAGTTTCGGTCCCGGCGCCCTCATCCGTGTTTCCCAGCATGGACGCCTTTCCGTGCAGGCGATCTTCAACAACGTGTTCACCTCCGGCCAGTCGCTTCGATTCGCCGGACTGGGTGCCGGGCTGACATTCCAGATCCCGACGCAGTAGCCCTGGGGGCTACCCGGCAGGAGTGGGGACGGCAAGGGGGTAAGGCCCCTTGTCTAACCGGGGTCTGGCTGCGCCGCTGTACTGGGGGAACACAATACCACGGATCCAGTGGCCCCAGCCCCGTGCCACCACGCTCTGTTTCCGGTGTCCGTCCTGAGAGATAACCCAGAACTGGCAAACAAGGGGCTTCAGCCCCTTGCAGTATTGCGAGTGGGGGCTTAAATTGATAGTCTGTAGCGTCCGAAGCAAGCGGGGAGAGCCATGTCCGGTCATTCCAAATGGTCCACGATCAAACGCAAGAAGGAAAAAACCGACGCCGCCCGCGGGCGCACCTTCACTCGTCTGATCAAAGAAATCACCGTGGCAGCCAGGCACGGCGGCGGCGACCCCGAGGCCAATCCGCGCCTCCGTACGGCACTCCTGGCCGCCAAGGCCGGCAACATGCCGGCGGACAACATCAAGAAGGCGATCCAGCGCGGCACGGGGGAGCTTCCCGGCGTCAACTATGAAGAGGTCCAGTACGAGGCCTATGGGCCGCGTGGTGTCGCCCTCCTGATGCAGGCGCTGACCGATAATCGGAACCGCACCGTCTCGGAGATCCGTTTTGTCCTCAGCAAGAACGGCGGAAACATGGGCGAGGCCGGGTGCGTGAACTGGATGTTCCACAAACAGGGCTTGATTGAAATCGAATCGAACCGGGCGCCGGAGGATCTCGTCTTGGAGGCCGCCCTCGATGCGGGCGCCGCCGACATGACCGCCGATGGCGGAGTATATTCCATCGTCACCCCGCTGGAGACATTCGAGGCCGTCAAGTCGGCCCTGGAGAAGAAGCAGATCCCGATTGCCTCGGCGGAAGTCACCATGGTGCCGCAATCGAACGTGAAACTCGACGGCAAAGACGCTGAACAAATGCTGCGCCTGATGGAGGCCCTGGAGGACCACGAGGACATCCAACACGTCTACGCCAATTTCGATATCGACGATGCCGTCATCGAACGGTTCAGCGCGTCGTGATCTTCATGGTTCACGGGATGACATCGACCCCGCCGCGGCGGGTTTTTTTTGTGATTTCACGTCGCCGCGTTCATGCATATCCTACCGACATGGTCAGGAGGTCGACCGGCAGGAAGGGCTCGCACACACGGACGACCTCCGGCGGGACGTGAAATGACCATTCTGGGTATCGATCCGGGGCTCGGATCAACCGGCTGGGCGGTTCTGGTCGGTGATCCCGAGCACCCGGTGCTGAGTGGATACGGCGCCATCCATACCGATCCGCGGCTGGACTTGGCACAGCGCCTGCTCGTCATCTGCGAGGGAATACGTGAACTCTTGGCGCGGCACCGTCCCGAGGAAGTGGCGGTTGAAGACGTGTTCTTGGCCAGAGACACACGCGCGGCGCTGGCTTTGGGACAGGCGCGTGGCGCCGCCATGCTGGGAGCGGCCTTGGGTGGAGTGCCGGTGCGATCGTACTCGGCGCGTGAGATCAAGCAGTCTGTGACCGGGAATGGCCGGGCATCGAAGGAACAGGTGGCATTCATGGTCGAGCGTCTCTTGGGGCTGTCCGAACCCCCAAGGCCGGCCGATTGCGCCGACGCCGCGGCGATCGCGCTTTGCCACTTGCACCGTCGCGAAGCGGCAGATTTGCGGGCGGTTGGAGCGCGCCAATGATCACGCACTTGGACGGCGAGTTGGTGGAGCGGCATCCCACGAGGGCCGTGGTCTCCTGCGGCGGCATTGGGTATGAAATGGCGATTCCCCTGTCCACGTTCGACCGCCTCCCGGAGACAGGCGCTCGCTGCCGCATCCTGACGCGTCTGATTGTACGCGAGGATGCGCACCTCCTGTTCGGGTTCGCGACATCGCAGGAACGGGCGATTTTCGATCTGCTCCTCGGCGTCACCCGCGTGGGACCCAAGCTGGCGCTGTCGGTTTTGTCCGGTCTGTCGGTGGCCGAGATACAACGCGCCATCTCCTGTGCCGATGTGGGGATGTTGGCCCGGATATCGGGGCTGGGACGTAAGACAGCCGAGCGCATTGTGGTGGAATTGAAAGACAAGGTCGAACGCCCCGGGGCCGAGCTCCCCAGCGGCGCGGGAACCTCCGGCGGGGGGCTTGCCAACGAAGCGATTGCCGCCCTGGTCGTGCTTGGGTACAGTCGTGCTGAGGCGCAGGAGGCGGTCACGCGCGCGTCGCGGTCTCTGCCCGGTGAGCCCTCGACTGAGAAGTTGATCCGTCATGCCCTCTCGGCGGCGGGATAATGTGCATTCGATTTCCGGTTGTTCCCTGTATGGCTCAATCTCTCTGCGACGCACCGAAGGATAGACAGGAATGTCTGTCCTCCTTAGACTTACGCCCTGTGATCAGGAGGACAGGCATTCCTGCCTGTCCCACGTCCTGTGAAGCGGCGTGGTCGAACAACGTCTACATCGTACGGGCCAGGCCATGACCGCCGCGCGACCACAACGTGGTGACAGTGGCGACCGTGCACGCTCGCCTGTCCCCGCGCGCCTGACCGCACCATCGGCACAGGCGGATGATCTCGCGGCCGAAGGGTCCGTTCGGCCAAGGCGATTTGCCGACTTCCTGGGTCAGACAGCACTCATCGACAACTTGAAGGTCTTCATCGCCGCCACACGAAAGCGCGGCGAGGCCCTCGACCATGTGTTGTTGTATGGCCCGCCGGGTCTCGGCAAAACGACGCTGGCCCATGTGATCGCCAACGAACTCGAGGCCCCGATCAAGTCGACCTCCGGCCCTGTGCTGGAACGCGCCGCCGATCTGGCGGGTCTTTTGACCAATTGTGAAGAGCGTTCGGTCCTGTTTGTCGACGAAATCCACCGGCTCAATGCCGTGGTCGAGGAATACCTCTATCCGGCGATGGAGGATTTCACGCTCGACATCATGATCGACAAAGGACCGGCGGCACGCGCCGTGAAGCTGCCGCTCAAACGTTTCACTCTGGTGGGCGCCACGACGCGCGCGGGACTTCTGACATCGCCGTTGCGGTCGCGGTTCGGTGTTGTGGGACGGCTCGATTACTACTCTCCCGACGATTTGGCCGCGATCGTGCGCCGTTCGGCCGCAATCCTCGGCGTGCCGATCACCCCCGAAGGTGCGGTGGAAATCGCCGGCCGCTCCCGCGGGACGCCGCGCATCGCCAACCGGCTCTTGCGCCGCATCCGTGATTTCGCCGACGTGCGCGGCGCCAAGACCATCGACCGAACCATCGCCGACGAGTCGCTGGCGGCGTTGAATGTCGATGCCGTCGGTCTCGATGAGATGGACCTGAAGATTCTCGAGACGATCATCCACAAGTTCCATGGCGGACCGGTCGGATTGAACACGCTGGCCGTCGCCGTGGCGGAGGAAGCGGAGACACTGGAGGAGATCTACGAGCCGTTCCTGATCCAGGAGGGGTTTCTGGATCGCACGCCACGCGGACGTGCCGCCACGCCGCGCGCATTCAAGCACTTGGGCGTGACCGATCGCGCCGTTGGCACGGATCGGTTGCTGTGATGCCGCAGGACCGGCGGTGCGACTCCCCGGGAGGCCACCGGGCTGCCGATGGTGTTGGCGGGCAAATCGTGGGTGATCCATCACCATGGGGAGTGACGGGCAGGGTTCTGATTGTCATGGGAGCCGTGTCTCTGGTCATCGGTCTGGTCCTGGTGGGACTCGGCCGCATCGGTATGCTCGGACGCCTCCCCGGTGATCTGACCATTCGCGGGAGGAACTGGTCTCTGTGGATTCCCTTGGCTTCGTGTCTCCTGTTGAGCGTCATCCTCACTCTACTCCTCAACCTGCTGCACCGCCGCTGACGTGAAGACGCAACGACTGGACTACCATCTGCCACGGGAGCAGATTGCCTATCATCCCACCTCGGTGCGGCGGCATTGTCGTTTGCTCCGCCTGGATCGCGGCAGCGGCGAGATCTCGCATCATCGCTTCGATGAGCTGCCGCATCTGCTGAATGCGGGTGACCTGTTGGTCGTCAACGACACGGCAGTGATTCCGGCGCGGCTTCTGGGTCGACGCGATCCGGGCGGTGGTGCGGCGGAAGTGCTTCTTTTGGAAGAAGTGGGTGTGCGGCGCTGGCGAGCGATGGTCCGTCCTGGCGCGAGACTGCGCGAAGGGGCGACGATCATTTTTCCGAACAACGGTCACGCCGACTTTTCCGCCCGCGTCGAAACCGTATCGGCCGATGGAACGCGCATCGTTGAGTTTCGCGGCACCGGGCGATTCGGCGACTGGCTCAGGCGCGTCGGTCGCGTGCCGTTGCCTCCGTATATCGCGCGCGATGTCGAATCGTCTGATCGGAGGGACTATCAAACTGTCTTTGCCCGTCATGCCGGCGCGGTGGCGGCACCAACCGCGGGACTGCATTTTGACCGGATCCTGATGGACCGGCTGCGTCGGCGGCGCATCGGAATGGCGCCGCTGACACTCCATGTCGGCGCCGGGACTTTTCGTCCGATCACCACCGACCGGGTTGAGGACCATCATCTGGAAGATGAACGGTACGCCATCGGCGTCGCTACACAGCGACGCATCGCCCTCAGACGGCAATCGGGGCGGGGGCGCATCATCGCTGTGGGCACGACCGTAGCCCGGGCATTGGAGGCGGTCGCGGCGCAGGGTGTTTGGTCTGGAATGGCCTCCAGTCCTTCGGACGGTGTGTTCGCGGCAGTCGCCGGGCGAACCGACTTGTTTATTCTGCCCGGTTTTCGATGTCAGGTCGTCGACGCTTTGATCACCAACTTCCATTTGCCGCGCTCGTCCTTGCTGGCGCTCGTTGCGGCATTCGCCGGACAGACCGGCAATGATGGTGTGGGGATGATAATGAACGCGTACGACGTTGCCGTGCGCGACGGGTATCGATTCTATAGCTACGGCGACGCGATGTTGATCAAGTGATCACGATGGAGGGGCTAACCTCTCCCTCCGGCTTGCCCTGAGCGAAGTCGAGGGGGAGAGGTCGATCCGCCGCAGGCGGATCGAGTGAGGGAGTTCTTGAGTCGATTCGCCTCACGGTCAGCGGTAACGTCTTGCATCATGCCATCTGAACACTCCATCGCCGTGATCCTCGCCGCCGCCGGAGCCGGGACTCGGTGCGGCAAGGGGGATCCGAAGCAATGGCGTCCCTTGGCAGGAGGGACTCTTGTGGAGCGCTCGTGGCGGTCGTTTCATCCAAAATCCCTGCTGGCAGCGGGGCAGGGACATCGGGCAAGCTGGCTGGGAGTGGTCGTGGATGCGGCTCACCGCGACCGGGCCGGAGTGTTCTGCGGAGACCCTGGACTTCCCACGGAGGTCATACGGGGCGGCAGTACGCGGACAGAGTCAGTCCGTCTTGCCCTGTCCCGCCTTCCTGCCGATATCGATCTTGTCGCCGTCCACGACGCCGTGCGACCGTTCTGGCCACGTGACCGTTGGGATGCACTGGTCTCTGCAACAGAGCATGCCGACGGTGCGATTCTCGCCATACCGGTGTCCGACACACTGAAGACGCAGAGTGACGAATCTCTTCGGACTGTCGATCGGAGTGCGCTCTGGGTCGCTCAAACGCCGCAGATGTTTCGGACAGAGTCGTTGCGCGCCGCGCACGATCGGGCGCGGGCCGACGCGGTCACGGGAACCGACGACGCGGAGTTGGTGGAACGGATCGGGGGCAGGGTGGCGATCGTGCAATCGACAACCGCGAATATGAAGATCACAACCCCGGACGACTGGACATTGGCCGAACGACTCGTGGCCGGCGAGGATCGCAGAGCCGACATGCGTGTCGGGTTCGGCGTCGATGCCCATCGACTCGGCGGTGAACGGCCATTGGTTCTGGGCGGTGTCCGCTTGGCTGAGCGCGGTGGTTTGATCGGACACTCGGACGGCGATGTCCTGTTGCATGCCATCTGTGATGCTCTCCTGGGAGCGGCGGCCTTGGGGGATATTGGACAGCACTTCCCCCCAGGGGACGAGCGATTCGCCGGGGTGGACTCCCGCATTCTGCTCCGCCGGACGGCGCAGCTCCTTTTGGAAGCAGGATTCCGGCCGGTGCACATCGACACTGTGGTGCTCGCCGAGGTCCCCCGGATTGCGCCATTCGCGGAGGCAATGCGTGGAAACATCGCCGTCGACCTTGACATCCCCCGTACTTCGGTCTCGGTCAAGGCGACGACGATGGAGCAGATGGGGTTTGTCGGTCGACAGGAGGGGATTGTGGCGCATGCGGTCGCCACCGTCTGTGCACTCGACCATCCGTGGGTCGGCGGGGCGCGTCCATGAGTGCCGATGGCACTGTGCCGTGGTTGACATTCCTGACCGCTCAGTCATTGTGGTGGGCCTTCGGTGTCTTCTTCATCGCCGCTTTCACCGAGATGTGGTTCCCACCATTTCCCGGCGACGCGGTCTTCTTCCTCGGTTTGGTGATGTTGGAGACCGGCGGCCGGCCGGTGTACGGGGCACTGGTGGCCTCATCTTTGGGTGGGTTTGTCGGATTCGCTCTCTTATACTGGTTGGGGGTCGCGAAGGGCCGACTGGCCTTTCGGAAGCGGAGTACAGGCCTCTTCTCGCACTCGGCACTCACACGCGTCGAGGCGTGGTTTCAACGCTGGGGTGGTCTGGTCATCGTGTTCGGACGGTTCTTGGTGGGTGTGCGATCCGTGGTGCCGTTGGCGGCCGGCGTTGGCGGTTACCCGCGCCGGCGCGCACTGGCGCTGGGTGGGGTGTCGATCCTGATCTGGAATGGGTTGCTGGCGACCCTGGCCTTGGTGCTGCATGAGAACTGGGAATCTGTAGCAGGCCAGTGGCGCACAGTCAGCATCGGTTTCTGGATTCTGGTTGGCCTGACCGTCCTGTTCGCGGCGGTCCGCTATTTCCGGCGGCGGTCCTCGCGGAGATCCGAAAGCTGAGTGACTTGATCCTACATAGAGAAGGGCGGCTTCATGGAGAGAACGTCCACGGTGGTCGGCGCGAATTATCGAGAGAGTGTACCCGGTGAGGTGGAGTTGAGAGTCCTGGTCCTGGCCGGGGGAAAGTCGTCGGAGCGCGACGTATCGCTGGCCTCCGGGGATGCGATCAGTCAGGCGCTGAGTGGGTCGGGACACACCGTGTTTCGGCTCGACCCGGGTGTGACGATGCGCGCGGTGGAGTGGCAGCCGCAGCCGACGGGCCAGAAAATCGGCACAGCCCCACCGGATCAATCGACCTTGGCCTCCGTGGGCGGCGGGACCGGGACCATTCTCTCGCCGGCGGATCTCCCGCTGGCCGATTTGCGCTCGGTGGACGTCGTCCTCATCGCTCTCCACGGCGGCGATGGTGAGGACGGTCATCTCCAGGCGCTGCTCGATCTGGCGAACATTCCTTATACCGGCTCAGGAATGCTGGCGTCGGCGTTGGCCATGGACAAGAATGCCGCCAAACGCATCTTCGTCGCCGAAGGAATCCCCACGCCGGAGTGGCGCGTGCTGGATGCGCCGACCGATTGGGAATTCGCTGATCTCAGCGATGCCCTCGGCCTGCCCCTGGTGGTCAAACCGAACGCTCAGGGGTCGACCGTCGGGCTGACGCTGGTGAAGGACGCATCGCAGTGGGCGCCGGCTCTCAAGCAGGCCTTTCACTGGGGTCCGCGCGTGATTGCCGAGCAGTACATTCCGGGGCGGGAATTGACCGTCGGCGTCTTGGGCGACAAGCCGCTCCCCGTGGTTGAGATCAGACCGAAGCACGGCATCTACGACTACGAATGCAAATATACGCCCGGCCAGACCGAGTACATCTGCCCGGCCCCGTTGAGCGCGCCGCAGACCCGGATTGTGCAGGAACAGGGGATGGAGGCTTTTCGCGCGCTCGGCTGTCGCGGCTATGCACGGGCCGATTTCCGGATGGATCCCGATGGAAACGTGTACTGCCTGGAAATGAACACGCTGCCGGGGATGACCTCATTATCATTGGTGCCACAAGCGGCAAAGTCCGCGGGCATCGAATTCCCCGAATTGCTGCGACGCATCTGTGACCTGGCCCTCGAAGGCAAGTAAGGGTACTCGGCCGGTCCGTTTACCTGAGGACAAGGGGCTTAAGCCCCTTGTTTGCACGATAGGCCTCTGACAGATGGTCCTCTCATGCGGGAGTTATCGTGAGTGCTTTGACGATGCCGACTACGCGGCGCGATGAAGGTCGTCGGCAGCGAGTTCTGGCACCGCCCCAGGGCGGCCGGTTCGCCGCCGTGATCTTCGACATGGGGAGCACGCTGTTGGAGTTTGAAAATGTCCCTTGGGCGGCGTTGTATCCATCGAGTGTGGAGTCGGCGTATCGCATGCTGCAGCGTTTGGGGAAGCCGCTCCCCCCGACGGAGCGATTCACGGTACGATTCAATGAACTCTTGGAGCGCCGTCGACGGGGAATACGCGAGGAACAGAGGGAGTACCGGATCGGCGACTTGCTGCGCGACTTGGTGCGGCCTTTTGACATCCATCTACTGCCGGATGAGATGGAGCGATTGCACGCCGCCTACTACGCGCCGATTCGGCGGCAGGTTACGGTCTATCCGGATGCGGAGGCGACGCTCGCCGAGCTCAAATCACGGGGATACCGACTCGGTCTCCTATCCAATACCTGCTTCCGTGCCCGGGACCACCGCGAAGAGCTTCAGCATTTCGGCATCTGGCCGCATCTGGATGCGGCGGTGTTCACGTCCACCGGAGTCTTTCGCAAGCCGCATCCGGAGCCGTTCCGGCTGGTCGCGCATCGCCTGCGCGTCTCCGCCAGGCGTTGCCTGTATGTCGGTGACCGGCAGCACGAGGACGCCATCGGAGCGACGCATGCGGGAATGACGGCGGTCTTGGTGCGACGCCCCCGGCGCGCCTACGAGCCCGGGGCCACACGCTGTGTGGAGATTGCGGAATTGCGTGAGCTTCCCGCGCGTCTGGCTGGTTGAGGACATGCCCCGCACAGCCGATCTTGGAAATGCGGTTTGAATCCGATGCGCGTACCTCTTACACTATGGTTAGGCCGCCGGTGATCACGTAGGATAGGGCGGGACATGGAGGAGTCGTGGACAAGACCGAATTGCTGTTGAAGGAACTGACCGAGGCGCATGGGGCGCCGGGCAATGAACATGCCGTGCACGCGATCATGGCCGCGCATCTACCGTCGTATGCCCGGCAATCGACCGACAAGCTGGGCTCCCTGATCGCCGAAGTGTCGGGTCGGAGTGACCGTCCCCGCGTGCTGATCGGTGCGCATATGGACGAGGTCGCCTGGGTCGTGCGCGAGGTCACCAAGGATGGGTTCCTGAGGGTATTTCCCCTCGGCGGCTGGTGGGGGCATGTGATGCTGTCGCAGCGTGTCGTCGTCCACACCGCCAAAGGACCTGTCATCGGTGTCGTCGGTTCCACGGCGCCGCACCTCCTTCCGGAGGACAGTCGCAAGAAGGTGATTGAACCGAAGGACATGTACATCGATGTCGGCGTCATGAAGGGTTTCGATGTCCAGAAGAAGCTCGGGATTCGCAACGGCAACTACGTGACGCCGCTCTCCGAGTTCCAGGTCATGAGCAACCCCAAGCTGTACCTGGCGAAGGCGTTCGATAACCGCGTCGCCTGCGCCCTGGTCTGCGAGTCCCTTCAGGCCGTCAGGCCAAAAACAATGGCCGCGACGCTGATCGGCGTGGGCAGCGTGCAGGAAGAGGTCGGCTTGCGTGGCGCCGGGACTTCGGCGTGGGCGATCGATCCCGATGTGGCCCTTGTTCTCGATGTCGGCATCGCGCGCGACACGCCCGGCATCGATGCGCCGGGGGAGACACTGGGCGGCGGCGTCGCCATCGATGTCTTTGACGCCGGGATGATCCCGAACAACGCGCTTTTGCAATTGGTGATCGACACCGCGGAGCGGCTGAAGATCAAGTACCACCTGTCGTCGATGGATCGCGGCGCGACCGACGCCGGCCGCATACACATGACACGGATCGGAGTCCCGACCGTCTCGCTCGGCCCGGCCGCACGGTACATTCATTCGCACAATTCGATCATCGCCCGGCCGGACTATGACGCTACACTCAAGCTCGTACTGGCGGTGATCAAGAAACTCGATGGGCCCACGGTGGCATCGCTCACGGGCGCCAAACCCCAGAGGGCGATGGGACGGAGGCAGGCGAGGCGCTGATGGCACTGCGGTTCTTTGATACGCGCGCCCGGGCTCTGACCGAGTTTCATCCCCTGCGCGATGGGGAGGTCCGCATGTACACCTGCGGACCGACGGTCTATGACACGGCCCACATCGGCAACTTCCGCACATTTGTATTCGAAGACCTCTTGCGGCGGGTACTGCGCTGGCGCGGTTACACAGTGACGCAGGTGATGAACCTGACCGACATCGACGACAAGATCATCCGGGCCTGCCGACGCGACAAGGTTACGCCCCAGGCGTACACCGCGCCATACACCGCCGGCTTCTTCGCCGATTTGGATGCCCTGCGCATCGAACGCGCGGAAGTGTACCCGACGGCGACTTCGCATATTGCCGAGATGGTCGCGATCATTGAAGCGCTTCTGGAGCGAGGCCATGCCTATCGTGCCGATGACGGCTCGATCTACTACCGAATTTCCACCTTCCCGCGCTATGGCGAGTTGTCGCACATGAATCTCGCGGAATTGAAGGCGGGCGCCCGCGTCGCTTCCGATGAATACGAGAAAGACCAGGTCTCCGACTTCGCCCTGTGGAAGGCCTGGGACGCGGACGATGGCGACGTTTTCTGGGAGACATCGTTGGGGAAGGGGCGTCCCGGCTGGCACATCGAGTGCTCGGCGATGTCGATGAAGTACCTGGGTCCGTCGTTCGACATCCATACCGGCGGCGTCGACAACATCTTCCCGCACCACGAGAACGAGATCGCCCAATCGGAGGGGAGCACCGGTCTGCCCTTCGTGCGGTACTGGCTGCACAGCGAGCACCTGATGGTCGAAGGGCGGCGGATGGCCAAGTCGCTCGGGAACTTCTACACGCTGCGTGATCTGATGGCGATGGGGCACTCGCCGGTCGCGGTGCGATATCTCCTTCTCTCCACGCACTACCGGGCGCAGTTGAACTTCACGATGGCCGGCCTTGAAGGAGCGAAGGGCGCGATCGAGCGGCTGCGGGACTTGCAGCTCCGTCTGCGGGAAATCACCGCTCCCGGTGCCGTGCACGATGACATCCTCGGATTGGTGGACGAGTCACGGGCCGAATTCGGCGCCGCGATTGACGAAGATCTTAATATCGCCGGCGCTCTCGGCGCGCTGTTCAATCTTGTCCGCGACACAAACAAGCGCCTCGAGGTCGATGGCGTCAATCAGGGCGACGCCGCTCTGGCGCTGGCTTTCTTGGAAGATGCCGACCGGATTCTCGATGTCCTTCGTCCGGACGCCCCGAAGGTCGACGAATCCCGCATTATGCAGTTGATCGAGGAACGCCGCGAGGCGCGTGCCCGCAAGGACTGGAAACGCGCCGATGAAATCCGCGCCCTCTTCGATCAGATGGGCATCGTGATCGAAGACACCCCCGCCGGTACCCGTTGGAAACAGAAGGTGTAGGGGCGCGGTCTCCGCGCCCTTGTCTCAGGGCGGGGAAACCCCGCCCTTACAGTCTGAGTGGCCCTGACGTTCGTCAGGGCTCGGAGAGTCTTGGTCTATGAACAAAGTCAGGGCCATGAGTCTCTTGGAACGGGCCCTCCCTGTGGAAAGAGCCAACGCCGTCGCCATCTCTGTAGTCGATAGTCAAGCACTTTGGTGATCTGAACGTTCTTTGGTACATCTATGATCGTGTAGAACGCACGGACTACTAGGAACTGAGGGGTCGGCAGAGGCAGCGATAGTTCTGCGCTAATCGTCGAGCCTTGATCCAGCGCCTCTGCGGATCGCCACAAAGCGGACGACGTCGGCTGCAGGGATCGCGGAGGAGGAACACTGAATCGGCTCTTGCCAGCGCGTTGCCGGCTGAAGGTGGGTGCGACAAGGCAAAGTACATTACGAAGCACACGACGCCTGGTGGACATTGTGAAGTGTGAATGCTCGAGACTTGTATCCATACCTGATGCTCTTCCAACCTCACGTCTTCCCGTGGCAGCAAAGCGTAGTTCTGTGTGTAGGAGCAGCCGGCCATTGTCATCCCAAGGAAGGCAAGGGCGGTCAGTCGCGAGCTGCGACTTCGCGCGGTCCCCAGAAGGCACCTCCGCGACTGATCTGCGCCATGGCATGAGGGCATCGAAGTCCCGCTTTGGTTAAATGATCCACGACATGGTTACTCATAGATCGTCGGCCGTTTGGCGCCGCGCTTGGTGAACTCGGCGAAATAGACCGAGTAGTCTGCATCCGAAAACAACACGAAGCGGACCAGATCGAGAACATCCGGATTCGCGCGGACGAACTTCTCGACCGTGTTGATCGCAATCGGTGCCGCGTCACGAATCGGATACCCATAGGCACCGGTCGAGATGGAGGGGAAGGCAACGGAACGGGCGCCGCATTCTCGCGCGCGTTCAAGACTCTCCTGATAGGCGGAAGCGAGTTCGTCTGCGTCGCTACGCAGACCGGCGTAGATCGGCCCGACCGCGTGAATGACCCACTTCGTCTTGAGCTTGCCACCGCCTGTCACGACGGCCTTCCCAGTCGGGCAACGCCCGATCTTGCGGCATTCCTCCGCAATCGTCGGTCCACCGGCGTGATGTATTGCGCCATCGACGCCGCCACCGCCACGCAACTCACTGTTGGCGGCATTGACAATGGCATCGGTGTCTTGGATGGTGATGTCGCCCCGGACGGCTTCCAGCCGGGTTTTGCCGATCAAAAGATTCAAGGGCGGCATAATCATCTCATCCCTTCGTCATCATCTTGTGCCACTGACCTCGGTCAGTGGAAGTTCTTGCTGCCATCGTTGTCTCACTGACCAAGGTCAGTGGCACACACATGACCGTCAGCCTGTCGACAGCACCAGAAGACGCGGCTCGATCATCTCCTCAATCGCCCAACGGGCGCCTTCACGCCCGATCCCGGAATCCTTCACGCCGCCGTACGGCATCGCATCGACGCGGAATGTCGGCGCGTCATTGTGGATGATCCCGCCGACTTCCAGCGTGTCGAATGCCCGCCAGAGTTTGCGCACATCATTGGTGAAGACGCCCGCCTGCAACCCGTAGCGGGAGTTGTTGACACGATGCAGTGCATCTCGAAAATCTCGATACGACGACAGCGTGACCACCGGGCCAAAGACCTCCTGGCAGGAGACTTCCGCATCTTCAGGAGCATCGACGATGACCGTCGGTGAGACGACATTCTCTTGTCTGTGATTCCCGCAGAGCAGGCGACCGCCGCGTGTCTGCGCGCGTGCGATCCAATTCATGACCCGCTCGGCATTGGCGGCATCGATCAATGGACCACAGAGCGTCTTCTCATCGGAGGGATCGCCGGTGGGGAATGCCGTCGCGGCAGCTATGAGCGCTTCGGTGAATCTGTCCGTGATCGTCTCCTGAACGTAGATGCGCTGGACCGAGATGCACGATTGCCCCGCGTAGGCAAAGGCGCCATGGGCCAAGCGGGCGGCGGCGTTCTCCCAATCGGAATCCGGCTCAACGATGGCGGCGGCATTCCCGCCCAATTCGAGCGTGACTTTCTTGTGCCCGGCCCGTGCCTTGATCCCCCAACCGACTTCGGCCGAGCCGGTGAATGTCACCATGGCAATGCGTTCGTCGGTCACCAGGACCCCGGCATCGGCACCGGAAAGTAGGAGGACTTGCAGAGCCCCGGCCGGGAGGCCGGCTTGTGTGATGATCTCTGCCAACAGAATCGCTGCGGATGGCGTCTGTGAGGCCGGTTTCAGGATCACGGGGCACCCCGCGGCGATCGCCGTGGCCAGCTTGTGTGCGACCAGATTGAGTGGGAAGTTGAATGGCGTGATGGCGGCAATCACACCGACCGGGAAGCGTCGCAGGATGCCACAGCGGCCGGTCCCTGGCGGGAAGCCGTCAAGCGGTATGGCTTCCGCCGGCGGACGACGCGCCCAATGTGCGGCGTCGGTGATCGTCTGTACGCATCGGTCGGCCTCGAGTCGCGCCAATGTGATCGGCTTGCCGGCTTCCTCCAGAAGCAGACGTGCAAATTCCTCGCGTTTCGCACGGACACCAAGGGCGACCTGATCCAAGATTCGGGCGCGCTCGTGCGAGGGCATCGCCTGCATGACCGGCTTGGCTTTGACCGCCGCGGCGACGGCGCGCTCGACTTGATCGGGCCGCGCCGGATGTGCTTCGGCCACGATGCGGTCATCATGGGGCGAGTGAATGACGCGGGGAGCGTTCCCGCTCGCCCCAGTGGTGCCATCAAGGATTGATTCGAGTATCCGCATCGGCCGCCTGGACTGTCCGATCCAAGAGAGAGTTAGTGCAAATGACACTGCGGGGCAAGTACGATCGCCGGTTGGCAGGCGCTTCACTTCAGTCCCTCGGAGAACCGCCGATAATCCCAACAAGCGCCGGTGTGTCAACGGCTTGACGGGCCTCAGAGGAGTCCGGGCCCACAGGCGTTGGACACGCAGCCGGTCCATCGAGCCGTACTTGTCCCGGGTTCCGAAACTCCGGAACAAGGGGCACCTGCGCGCGGAGCGTCATGGATATTGCCACCATCGGAGGATTGATCCTCGGCCTCTCCGCCGTGGTCGTCGGCTTTGTGCTGGAAGGGGGGCATCTGGGAGCGATCTTCCAGCTCCCGGCGATGCTGTTGGTCATCGGCGGCACAGTTGGCGCTTCGATGATTACCACGTCCTTCGCCACCTTCCGCAGCATACCGAAATATCTCGCCATCGCCCTGCGGGCACGGGCGCGTGACCCGGAACACGCCATTGATCAGATCGTGTCCATCGCTCAGCACGCCCGGCGTGATGGCGTTCTGGGCTTGGAAACGGACCTGGCGCGAATCGACGATCCCTTCTTCAAGAAGGGCGTCCAGCTTGTCATCGATGGGACCGAGGTCACGGTACTCACCGACATCATGGAGAGTGAGATCGCCAATATCGAGGAGCGGCACCACAACGGCGTCGTCCTGTTCAACAAGATGGGCGGATTCGCGCCTACGTTGGGCATCTTGGGAACCGTTCTCGGTCTGATTCACACGCTGGCCAACACCGACGATGCCACCAAGATGGCGGCCTCGATCGCCACCGCGTTCATCGCCACGCTCTGGGGAGTCGGAACCGCCAACCTCTTCTTCCTGCCGATCGCCGACAAGTTGCGCTTCCGCCATACCGAGGAGATGTTGATGCTCAATCTCTACCTGGCGGGGACCATTGCCATCCAGTCGGGCGACAATCCACGGGTGATCCGCACCAAGCTGATGGGTTTCCTCCGTCCCGAACTACGGCCGCCCGAGTAACGGCGAGTATATGATGCGCAAGCCGAAGACCCCTCCGGTTCACGACAACCACGAACGGTGGTTGTTGACCTATGCCGATCTGATCACCCTGCTGCTGGCGTTCTTTGTGGTGATGTACTCAATGTCGCGCATCGATGCCAAGAAGTTTGGGGCGATGTCGAATGCCCTGACCGGGGTGTTGCGCGGGCAAAGCGCCGCATTGGACCAGGTCCAACCCGATGATCTCCTCGGCGGTGGTCCGCTCAAGACCGGGGCGCTGCGCCTCGTGCAGAAACAGCTCCAGCAGATGGTCCACAAGGAACGGATGGAGGCGTCGATCTCCTCGGACCTCTCCGAACGTGGACTTGTAATCCATGTCCGCGAGGGTGCTCTCTTCGATGAGGGGAAGGCGGAGCTGACTCCCGGTGCGATCACGATTCTGCGCACGATCGGCGGCGAGATCAGCAAGGTCCGCAACGACGTCCGCGTCGAGGGTCACACCGATCCCCGCCCGATCAATACACCGCGGTTCCCCTCGAACTGGGAACTTTCGACCGCGCGCGCCACGTCAGTGCTGCGCTTTTTGGTCGACTCGACCGGCTTTGCGCCGACCCGCATCTCCGCGGTCGGGTATGGGCACTACCGCCCGGTCGCACCCAATGACACCCCTGACTCGATGGCCAAAAACCGCCGCGTCGACATCGTGATTCTTTCCGAACAGATGAGTCTCTACGAGCCGCGCGGCGTCACACCTGAGGCTCCCAGACTGACCGCGGCCTCGACCGGCAATTGATCGGTCCTGTCGTTCGTGTTTCACGAATCTCCGTAGGTCAGGAGCCCTGCTCACCGCAAGCAGAGCACCTGACCGACGAATCTCATTGACCAAGACGATTCTCTCGCGGCTGCACGGAAAAAACTTCCGTCGGCGTCGGACAGCGTGCCTCATGAACTCCCGGCCGTCATAGCCACAATCGGTGGTCCCGCAACCGGTTGGACTCGCCGGGCTGGGATTGGCACAACACTTGCCAACAGGGGAGTGGGGGAGTGGATCATGCCCAACCCGATTCAGACGGCGCTCTTTGATCAGATTGGCATTCCCCGCTTGGAACGCGCGCTCGATCTGACGGCGGCGCGGCAGCGTCTGCTTACCGAGAACGTGGCCAACGCCGAAACGCCGGGGTACCGGCGCAAGGACATCAATTTTGCCGCCGAGTTGAAGGCTGCGCAGCAGAATCAGTCGCCGGTGGGAATGAGAATGACACGTCCGGGACACATCACCAGCCACGCGGCGACGCGCACCTACAAGGTCGTGACCGATGCACCGGCGCCAGGCGACAACTACGCGCTCTCACTCGATCAGGAAATGGCCAAGGTCGCCGAGAACCAGTTGGAATATTCCATTGCCACGCGTCTGGTCAGCCGGAAGTTCGACGGCATCCAGTTGGCGATTCGTGGCCGCCGGTAACGGGTAACGTAGAATGTACCGTTTTGTGTGCAAAGATCCCTCACCCCGACCCTCTCCCGGAGGGAGAGGGAGACAGATAACCTCTCCCTCCGGGAGAGGTCGATCCGTCCGCAGGACGGATCGGGTGAGGGGCTCTTTCTTTCGTCTATTCTGATTAGAGACACCCATGGCACTGGGCCCTCTGAAAGTGCTCGCAATTGCCGCCGATGGCCTGTCGGTCCAACGGCAACGAATGGACGTGGCCGCCGAGAACATCGCCAACGCCGAGACCACACGCACACCCACCGGCGGGCCATATCGTCGGCAGAGTGTGACGATCGAGGCGGCGCAGGCGCGCGCGGCATTCAACAGCGAGCTCGAAGCGGCGCGACTGTCGCTCAAGCGCACGCGCAACGGTCACCGCATTCCCGCTCCGGCCGGTGCACCGGGGGGACCCCCGGCTGTACCCGCGGTGCGGGCACAGACCGTGGCCGGGTCCGCGGATGAGGTCAAGATGATCTATGATCCCTCGCATCCGGATGCCAATGCCGATGGGTATGTGGCGATGCCCGATGTCGAGATTGTGACGGAAATGGTCGAGTTGATGGACGCATCGCGCGCCTACGAAGCCAACATCACGGCCGCCGAGGCGGTGAAGTCGATGGTCGATCGCGCTCTCAACATCTGACCGATGATATGAGGAAGATTGCGTCGCTCCTTCTCCGGGACACCGCGGCATCAGCCGGGAAGAACCGCACGGATGTCGGGGTGCCGAGTGAATCCGCCGGGACAGGGATCGTCCCGGCGGATTTCATCGCGACAAAAAGGACGACACAGCGTAAGGAGATTTCCTGACAATGAACACGTCACCCGTGATTCGTCCTTGGATGCCGCCCGTGGCATCGGCGAACCCGGCCCCGGCTGTTGTTCCGGAAGATGAGAGCATGCCGGCGGCTGAGTTCCCGGTCGGCCTCACAATGCGAATCCCGACGGCCAGGCCGATGCCGGCTCCGGCACCGCGTGCGGTTACCGCTGATGGGCCGCCCCACTTGGGTCGCTACGTGGATGTGATCGCATGAATCCGCTCGATCCGATCGGACCGATCATGCTCCCGGGGGCATCCGGGGAAGCGCCTGCTGTCTCGACGCCGAAACCGACGAGCGATGCCCAAAGACCGGGCAACGTCTTCGGCGATCTTCTGGATCAGGTGAGCGAGTTGCAGTCGCAGGCATCGGCGCTGGAAAACCGACTCCTCTCGGGAGAAGACGTCGAGCTCCACCGGGTGATGATCGCCGCCGAGGAGGCGGGAACCGCCTTCGAACTCCTCGTGGAGATGCGCAATCGTTTGGTCGAGGCCTATCAGGAACTGATGCGGATGCCGGTTTGAGAACCAGCGCGGGAACTCATCGGAACGAGCCATCCCGCCATTGAGGGTGAGACTGCATGGGACGCTGGTGGGATGCCTTCCGCGCGATGGACGCGAACCGTCGGTTCCTGGCGGTTTGCATCATCGTCGCACTGATCGCCGGCGCCGTGACGGTCGGCATGTGGGTCCGTCACGTGACGTACGGCGTTCTCTATACCCGCCTTCCCGCCGAGGAGGCCGGCGAAGTCATCGACCAGCTCGACCAGATGAAGGTGCCGTACCGTCTCTCGGACGGCGGCTCCGCCGTTCTGGTCCCGGCCAATAAAGTCCACGACGTTCGGCTGCGCCTCGCCGCCGAAGGACTCCCGCGAGGTGCCGTCGGTTTCGAACTGTTCGACAAGAGCAACCTCGGGATGACCGATTTCCTTCAGAAGGTCAATTACCGGCGTGCCCTCGAAGGTGAGCTGGCCAAGTCGATTGCGACCCTGAAGGAAGTGGCGGCGGTTCGTGTTCACATCGTGATGCCGGAGAGCCGCCTGTTCACACAGGACCAAAAGTCACCCACCGCCTCTGTCGTGCTCAAAGTGTCGCCGGTCGGATCGTTGGATCGGGGCCGCGTCGCCGGGATCACGCACCTCGTGGCCTCGGCGGTGGAGGGGCTCAACCCGCAGCATGTCACGGTGATCGATCAAAATGGGACGCTTCTGTCGTCCGGCCAGGAAGATGGAAGTCCAGTGGCGGCCAGTAGCCGTCAACTGGAACTGCAGCAGTCTGTGGAGGGATACCTGCAGCAGAAGGCACAGTCGCTGTTGGACGGCGTGCTGGGACCGCGCAAGGCGATGGTCCGCGTCAATGCCACGCTGAACTTCGAGCAGGCCGAGAAGACAGTCGAACAGTACGATCCCGACAACCTCGCGATTGTCTCACAGGAGCAAACGAGCGAAAAGACAACAGGTGACGCGGGGGCGGGCGAGACGGACAGTGAGCCCCTCTCGACCCGCGAATCGTCGCTGATCAACTACGAAGTCAACCGGACAGTGCAAAAGATCGTCTCCGCCGTAGGCGCCATCTCACGCTTGAGCGTCTCGGTCATTGTCGATGGCGTGCGCAAGGACTCGGTCCCCGGATCCGCGCAAGGGGCGACGGTGGAACCGCGGCCCCAGGAGGACCTGGACCGCATTTCGGCGCTCGTGAAAGCCGCCATCGGGTTCCAGAGCGACCGCAACGACGCGATCGAGGTCGTCAGCATCCCGTTCGATACCTCCCACCTCGACGAAGAGCGGCGTGCGCTTGATCAAGTCGGCAAGAAGCAGTTCTACTACGACATCGCCTACAAGGTGGGATATGGCCTTCTGATTCTTGCCGGCGCCTTCTTCGGTTGGCGGATCGTCAAGAAGATGCTGCGCGCATTGAAGAACCTCGTACCGCCGGTGACCTACCAGCCGCGCCATGCGGCACCGTTGCCGACGATCGAAGATGAGGCAATCACGGCGATTTCTACAGGGCCTCGGAAAGCCAAGCTCTCCGACCAGATGGGAGTGGTGGCCAAGGAACGCCCGCAGGAGATCGCCAAGGTGATCAAGACGTTGATGGTGGAGTAGCAGCGTGCCGGCCGCTGAAACCGAGACCGTTGCTCTGACCCCGGCACAGAAGGCCGCCGTGGCCCTCGTCGTCTTCGGACGCGAGGTCGCCGCCGAGGTTTTCAAGTATCTCACGGAGAGCGAGATTGAGCGTCTGACGGTCGAGATCGCCAACATGCCGGATGTCTCCCCCGAGCTGGAGGCGAGCGTCATCAAGGAGTGCCATACGATCTTCATGGCGCGGCAGTATGTCGCGCAGGGTGGGATCGATTTTGCCCGTAGTCTTCTCGAAGAGGCATTGGGACGGAGCAAGGCCGGCGAGATTCTGATGCGTCTGGAGGGCTCCTTGCAGAAGACCGGCTTCGACATGCTCAAGCATGTCGAGCCACGCACGCTGATCAATCTGATGCAGAGTGAGCACCCGCAGACGATTTCGCTGATCCTGACGCAGTTGTCGTCCCAGCAGGCGGCGGCTGTTCTGGCGGAATTGGCCCCCGAATTGCAGACCGAAGTCGTGCTGCGACTGGCCACGATGGAGAAGATCTCTCCCGATGTCCTCCGTCAACTGGAGGAAGTGCTCGCGATGCAGTTTGAGGCCACCACGACACGGGACCTGTCGGTCTCGGGCGGCCCCAAGACGGTCGCCGAGATCCTCAACATCATCGACACCTCGACGGAGCGCCGCATCATGAAGGTGCTCGAGGGAGAGGATGCCCAGTTGGCCAACGAGATCAAGAACCTGATGTTCGTCTTTGAAGATATGGTGCTGCTCGACGACCGGTCGATGCAGCGGGTCTTGAAGGAAGTGGAAACGAAGGAACTGGCCGCGGCGATGAAGGCGGCGTCCGAGGACATCAAGTTGAAGATCTTCTCCAACGTCTCCGAACGCGTGGCGGCGATGATCCGGGAGGAAATCGAATTTTTGGGCCCGATGCGACTGTCGGACGTGGAGAAGGCGCAGGAACGGATTGTGGCAGTGGTTCGCCGTCTCGAAGAGGAAGGGCAGGTCGTCGTTGCCGGCCGCGGAGGCAAAGACGATGTCATTCTCTGAGCGCATTCGACGCCCGACGCTCGTGTCGGAGCGGCGCGTCCGGGTCGGCGATGGCTCGTCCGGCGGACGGATCGAAATCGACCTTCGCCCGCAGTCGGTCCAGGAAGCGGAGGAACGTCACCGACGGCACTTGGCGGCCTTGGAGAGACAGCACCAGGCGGCGCGGGAACAGGCATACCGCGACGGCTACAACGACGGCGCGGCCGTGGCGCGCGACGCGGCATCGGCGGAATTGGACCGCACCGCACGATTTGCAAACGAGCTGGTGGCCACCCTGGCAGGCACACGGGCAGAGTGGTTTGCCGCCTACGAAAAACAGATCGTTGAACTCGTCTGCCGTGCGCTCGAGGAAATCCTCGCTGATCGCCCGCCGCTGGCTGGTACGATCACGCGGGCTCTGGGTGACGCCTTTGCCTGCCTCGGTGATGTCGACCGGGTCGCGGTTCGTTGCCACCCGAAAGACCTCGCGCTGATCCGCGGGGAAGAGTCGTCGGCTTCGGTCAATTTGCCCGGTTCGATCCAAGTCCGGTGGCTGCCGGATGAAGAGATCGGGCCCGGCGGGTGTGTGCTGGAAACCACGCTCGGGGTGATTGACGCACGCGTCGAACAGCAATTGGCGATTCTGCGCGGAGCGCTCTGGGATGCAGTACAACCCGCCGACAGCACGGAACGAACCACGGCTCGAAAACCCGATCCGGAGCGGGGCATCACCGCGCGGGCAGAGACGACTGAGTAGAGCCCCTGCGAGGCGCGACACAACAGCACCCTGACGATGTCGGATCCCAGGGCGTGCTCCTCATCAAGCGATGCGCACCCTCGATTTCCAGATGCCGCTTGCGCCGGTCGATTGGGATCGGTATCTGAGCGCGATTGCGCGTGCCGAGACGATTCGGCCAACGGGCCGTGTTGTCGGGATGGTGGGGCTGACCGTCGAAGCGGATGGTCCGGCGGCCCGGGTCGGAGAGTTTTGCCGCCTGGAAGACCTGAAAGGACGTCGATCTGTCCCGGCGGAGGTAGTCGGTTTCCGTCAGGGTAAGATTCTCCTCCTGCCTTTGGGGGAGCATCAGGGCATCGGACCAGGCTGGATTGTCACGGCCAGCGGCGAGCCGCTGACGGTGCAGGTCGGGGATGGTCTCTTGGGGCGCGTGGTCGATGCGCTGGGCCATCCGGTCGATGGGATGGAACCGATCTCAAATGCGCACAGACAGCCCCTTGTTGCCTCGCCACCCGATCCGCTGAGCCGCCCTCGTGTGACGGAACGCATCTCGACCGGCATCCGGGCGATCGACACCCTGCTGACGATGGGGAAGGGGCAGCGCATGGGCCTCTTCGCCGGATCGGGAGTCGGGAAGAGCACGCTGCTGGGAATGATCGCGCGTACCTCCTCGGCGGACGTCAACGTCATCGCCCTGGTCGGCGAACGGGGCAAGGAGGTGCGCGATTTCCTCGATCGTGATCTCGGAGCCGAGGGGCGCAAGCGCGCCGTAACGGTCGTCTGCACCTCGGACCGGCCGGCGCTTTTGCGACTCAAGGCGGCGGTCACCGGGACGGCCATCGCCGAGCACTTTCGCGATCGCGGCGCCGATGTCATGCTGTTGGTCGACTCAATCACACGTTGGGCCCTGGCACAGCGTGAGGTGGGTCTGGCCGCCGGCGAACCTCCGACCACACGCGGATTCCCGCCATCGGTCTTCGCGCTGTTGCCGCGGCTGATGGAGCGATGCGGCCGCTCGGCGCGCGGTTCCATCACCGGGATCTACACGGTCCTCGTCGAGGGCGATGACATCACCGAGCCGATCTCCGATGCCTGCCGTGCGGTCCTGGATGGTCATGTCGTCTTGTCCCGGCGACTGGCCTCGGAGAATCACTATCCTGCCATCGATGTTCTCGGCTCGATCTCGCGCGTCGCCGCCGATGTGTTGACGCCATCCGAGCGCACTCTGGCCGGTGAGGTTCGCGACCTGATAGCCACCTTTCACGATGCCGAGGATCTGATCGCGGTCGGTGCTTACAAGAAGGGTTCCTCCGCCAAGATCGACCGCGCCATCGACACTATGGAAGGGTTGCGCTCGTTCCTGCGACAAGACGTCGCCGAGTCGGCCGATCCGTCGGGTGCATGGGAGCATCTGGCCTCGCTGGTCAACGCCACGTCCCCGCCAACGCTCTTTGACCCGACCGCGGGCGAATAGCGCCGCGAGCCGATCCGTCGGGCGTGTGTGCACCATGAAGCCGTTCCACTTTCGTCTCCAGCGCCTGTTGCGCCTCAAGGTGGCAGAAAAGGGGCAGTGCGCCCTCGCCTTGGGTCGTTCCCGTCACGAACTGGGAATGCGCGAGGATGAACTGCGCGCCGCAGAGGATCGGCACGGTTCGATGACCGAGTCCTATCTCCGCTTGGCCGACAAACCATCGTGTCCGTCGGATTGGATCTTAGGCCGCAACGCGCTCGATGCCGCCCACCGACGGGTTCAGGAGCGGCAGACGGCTGTGCAGCAGGCGGCGACCAGGGTGGAGGAGGCTCGTCTGCGTCTGGTCGAGCAGTCGCGAGAGGTGGAGGCATATCAACGGCTGCGTCGAAAGGCGTGGGAGGAACACAATCGCGAGGTTCAAAGAACCGTGCAGAAGGACATCGACGCAACGGCGGGGGAGAAGTTCACACGGAGCGCAGCTCCGCGCGGGTGAGCGAAGTGATGGCAGGAAGGACTTGCCGGAGAGCTGGGAACTACTGACCGCGCCACATGAGGTCGCGCGCCGAGGCGGCTGCACTCTTCCCATCGACGATTCTGCCCAGATGCAATGGCGCCAAGTGATTGTGGGTAACGGCGGTGCGGCCGTCGGCGCACGGCACGCGGGTTGCACAGATCAGCACGGATAATCGCGTCCGCGCGATGGATGGTTGCTCATATGGCAGACGATCCGAAAGACCCAAAGCAGAAGACCGCGACGCCGGGAGACGACAAGACGGCGGCCGCCGCCGAGACATCCAAAGACGACAAAAAGGCAGCATCGACGGATGCCCCCGCCAAGAAGGCCAAGAGACTCAGTCCCGTCGTGCTTGCCATCTCTGGCGTGGTCAGTCTTGTCGTTTTCCTGGCGGTGTTCAGCTACTTCATGGGCGTCTTCGACGCCAAGCCGCCGGCGACAGAACAACCCGGCGCGTCCGCGACCCCGGGGCATGACACGCTGGCGGGGGGACCGACCCAGCCGTCGACCTATTTCTCGCCGTTCGGGCGCGCTGCGGCGAGTCTCGAAGCTGTCGGACGGGACACGACAGCGATCGACACGGACGCGGCGTTGGCCGAACTGGACCAGGCCCGACGCCAGTTGCAGATCGAATCCGCTCGTGTTCAGGCTGAGAAGCAGGAGCTTCATCGGCTGAAGGCGGAAGTAGAGCAGTTGCTCGCCAAGCAGAATGGCATTGCCAATGAGAAGGTCCTCTACATGGCGAAGCTCCTGGACGGCATGAAGCCGGACGAACTGACGCCACTGATGGCGAAGCTGGACAACGGCACGATCCTGTCCGTGCTGCCCAACATGAAACCACAGAATGCATCCAAGGTCCTGGCACTATTGCCTCCCGAACGTGCCGCCGAGATCGCCACGCAGCTCTTGACACCCAAGCCGTAGCCGAGTCGCTGATGACACTTGCTGCCCCTCCCATCCTGCCGACAGGCAAACCCGATTTGTCGTCCCTGCCACCCACAGGGGGGCTGGGATCTGTTCCCGATGGGACATCCGGCGCACCGGAGGTCGCGTTCCAATTGCTTCTTTTGGCGCAGGCCCCTCTTTTCGCGCCAATCCTCAGCGAGGATCCCGATGGCATCATCGCCGAGGCCGCATCGACCGGTGACGGGTCGACGTCGAGCACGACTCCCGTGATTGGCGATCTCGGCACACCGGCACAATTGGACACAAAGACCACGGACCCACTGGTGGCAGAGACCGGTCTGGTTTCCTACGCCCCACTGTTCGTGGCGGAGATCACGGATCCTGCCACTGATGCCGTACCTGTGGCCACTGACGGGGTGCTCACCGCGCCGTCAACAAACCTGTCGCTGTCAAGTTCAGCACTGTCGGTTCTGGAGGACACGGTAGTCCCTACGGCACCACACCCCGCCGAAGTCATACCGTCTCTGTACGCTTCCGAAGATCCGCTGGCCTCGAAGCAAACCGTTGCACTTGCCGGGTCCTCAGACCTGCCTGCACTCTCCGAGGCGACGGTATTCAGTCTCGTCTCATTTCGGCCGTCAACTGGCGTCACGCTCTCTGTCGATACGGCGCAGCCGGCATCACAAGACTCTCGGCCGACAATTCCCGCGGATCCGACAACGAACGTGGAGTTCTCTCTCCCGATTGTCTCCGTGGACTCCGCGGTCGACGGCAAGCCATCGCTGCCGGGATCTCCGGAGACCGCGGCGACGACCAGCGATAATGTGTTGTCGATCGCGTCACGTCAGGCCCTGTCGGAGGTCTTTGCACGCACCGCCAACGACACCACCGTCGAGATGACAGTGACGGCCGGTTCCGAATCACAGGCGGGTCGCAGTGTGCTCACTGCTTTAGTGCCAGCGGATGGACCAGAGCCGATCATTGAGTTGCCGCCGATCGGACAAGTGGCTGCGTCTGGTCCTCAGGTTGCGCAGACCCAGGAGGCCGCCGAAATGCCCATCGCGCGTGTCGCTGTGATGGAAATGGCGGGTGAATCCGCGCCGGCACCGATTGTCACGGCGGTTGTCCCGGAAGAATGGACTGAGAGGAACACGCCGAGTGGACCACGTATTGCAGAGACAGAATCACCGTCGGGTACGCCGCCCGACTCGACACAGAGAGTCAATGGCAATGACAATAGTCAGCATAATACCCGAGTCGGGCCGTTGGCCTTCAGAAAAGTTGCCACTGGCGCTGTGACGGAAAGTGGTGACGTGGCCCAGCCGGGACCGGTGGTCGACCAAAGGCCGCACCCTGCGCATCAACCAGCGGCACCAACCGGGCGGGAGCAAGAGCATGTCATCCCGTCCGAGACAGTGCAGCAGACGGGTGCGTCAACTGTCGCGACCGGCACCGTTGTTGATGTGGCTGCCCCCTCACGGACGCAAGCATCGCCGCTGAGTGCGGGCCAAATTCCGGTAACGGAAGGCGATGCGTCGTCGGCTACGACACCGACCAGGTTCATCGTCGACACGACCAGTCGGCAAGCATTGGCCGGCCACATCACAGTACGACTGGAGCCGCCCGAACTGGGAGTCATCCGTATCGATCTGACGTCCGGTCTGGAGGGGGTTGTAGGGCGGTTGCGCATCCACAGCGAGGCGACGCGTGCGGCGGTGGAACGGGACATCACACAACTGCACCAGACACTGGCCGACGCCGGTGTCCGTGTCGACCGCCTGGAGGTGGCATCTGTCTCCCGCACGGTCGACGCCGTCTGGGCCAGATCGGATGATGTACTCTCTCGCTTGGCCTCGGATCGAACACCGCTCGGTCGGTCCTTGACCCAAGAGCACCCGGGCGAGAATCCCTGGCGCCAGGATCGTCAACGCCGACATCGCGGCGCCCCTTATGATGAACAGTCATCGTGGGCGCGTTGGATGCCGCAGTACGCGGCCGGCCTTAACGTCGTGGCCTGACCTGACAAGGAGTCCGCAATGCCGATTCTCTCGAGTCCCAGCGCCGTGGTCGGATCTTCGACGTCGACAACCACGCCGGCCCAGGGAACGAACCGCATGGCGATGGGCAAGGACGAGTTCCTCCGCCTGTTCGTCACGCGACTGCAAAATCAGGATCCGTTGTCGCCGATGCAGGACGAGGACTTCGTCGCCCAGATGGCCCAGTTCAGCTCCTTGGAGCAGCTCTACAATATGAATGAAAATCTGGAGAGGGCGCTGACGGCCAATGCGCAGGTCTCCCAGTCGATCAGCAACACCATGTCGACGTCGCTGATCGGCCGAACGGTGCGCGTTGCCACCGATCATGTGTTGCTGCCGGCCAGTGGAGATACCGACATTCGTTTCGATTTGGACAAAGCCGCGGCCGACATCACAGTAGAGATCCATGACGACTCCGGACAACTGGTCCGGGCGTTGCGCGTCGACGGTGGTCCGGCGGGTGCCAATCAGGTCACGTGGGACGGGCTGGACGCCTCCGGAAACCGTCTCCCGACCGGCGCCTACGGGATCAAGATCCGGGCCAAGGACAGCGACGGCCAGGATGTAATGGCCAACGCCTACTTCAGCGGCACGGTCGATGGTGTGCGGTTCGCCGACGGGCAGGCTTTACTGGCCGTGAACAATGTCCTCATTCCGCTGGCCAACGTCATGGAAGTGGTCGCGGAGGATGAATAAGGGCGCTTTGGCATGAGTGTCATATCGGCCATACGCGGCGCCGCGGCGCAATCCCTGGGGAGGGCTCCTGCGCCCGTAACGCGCGCGCGCGGCGAGTTCGCGCGTGTGCTCCAGTCGCAGCTCGACGCCCGACAGATCACGATCTCAGCGCACGCGGCCGACCGCATGGTGCGTCGCGGGTTGATGCCCAGTGATGCAACCATTCAACAGTTGCAGACCGCCTTCGACATGGCGGCGGCCAAGGGATCGCGCGAGGCGTTGTTCCTACTGGATGACATGGCGGTCGTGGCCTCGGTGCCCGACCGCACCGTGAAGACGGCCCTCGACCGTCAGACACTCGAAGCGGGGGTGTTCACGCAGATCGACGCGGCCGTGGTCGTGAATGGTCTGCCGCACAATGACAACGACAACAATTCAACTGTCACTCTGTCACAGGGATCGTCCGGCTGGGCCCCGACCGGGGAGGCCGCGATCAAACCGGGAGGGGTACCGCTATGATGGGCTCGCTGTTTGCCGGCGTCTCCGGTCTGCGCAATCACATGGTGCGCATGAACCTCGTCGGAGACAACATCGCGAACATCAATACGATCGGATTCAAGACCGGACGCGTCACGTTCCGTGAGGCCCTGGTGCAGACCCTGCGTGGTGCCGGACGGCCGTCATCGACCTCCGGCGGAACCAACCCGGTGCAGCTCGGCCTGGGAATGAGCGTCGGCACCGTCGACAACATGTTCTCACAGGGCGGGTTGGAGACGACCGGGCAACTGCTCGACTTGGCCTTACAGGGATCGGGGTTCTTCATTCTCTCCGACGGGCGGCAGGAGTACTACACCCGCGCCGGCGCCTTCGGTCTGGATGCGAATTCCAATCTCGTGGACCCGTCCAACGGTCTCTTCCTGCAAGGTCGGATGGCGAGCTCCAGCGGCGTCATTCCGGCGACCGCGTCGATCGGCAACATCACGCTGCCGTTCGGACAGCAGGACCCTGCGCGCGCGACCACGCAAGTGCATCTGGCGAACAACCTCGATGCCGCGGCCACGACGTCGACGGCCACCTTGACCAGTGCGGGCACCACCAATATCGACAGTGTGAGCGGCATCGCGGTCAACGGCGCCGGTGGCGTGCACGAACTCACCATCACCGGCAATCAGCCGACCAACTCCACGGCCTCCGGGGGGGCCGGTCTGACGATGTCGGCCACGCTGGGGACACTGGGCGTGACCCAGGCGGGGTTGGATTCCGGATTCACGCTGTCGGTCGACGGCGGCAATGCCATTCCAGTGACCGGCCTGACGTTGACGTCCACGGTCGCCGACTTGATCGCCGCGATCAACAAGATCGATGGGGTTCACGCGGAGCTCGACAGCGGGGCGATCAGGTTAACACGCATGTATGCCGGCGATGGAGCCGCCTACAACATCGCATCCAATACGGCGGTCGCCGACGACATCACCGACGTGGTCTTCGGCGTGGCCGTGGGGTCGACCTTCCAGGTCAACAATGGGATCGCGCACACCATGGTCGTGACGGACACGTTCACACCGCACGGTGGCACGGCCGAGGCGCCGGTCACGCTCGGCGTCACACTCAATGCCTCCTCCGGCCTTGTCACCGGAATCTCGGGATTGGGGGACGGCGGCGTGACGATCATCTCCTCGTCGCAACTGGCCGCGGGAACGGCCGAGATTGAGACCGCGGACACCGCGCATGCAACCTCGATTACGGTCTACGATTCGCAGGGGGGCAAGCACACGCTCGTGCTCACCTTCACCAAGCAGTTGACCCCGGGGACATGGAGCTGGGACGCGACATTGGCAGGAACGGAGGTCCCGTTGTCGGGGGACCACGGCACAGTACTCTTCAACAGTGACGGCTCGCTGGCCGACTTCAGCTTCGCCGATCCAACCAACGCCCTCTCCGTCGATCCGGATAACGGCGCGGAAATGATGGAAATCAAGCTCTTTGCCGGTACCGGCGGTGACTACGACGGCCTGACCGGATTCGCCTCGAGTTTCTCGGCCATTGCCAAGAACCAGGACGGCTATGGGATGGGCATGCTCGATCAGATCTCGATTGACAACGTGGGCGTGATCACCGGCGTGTTCACCAACGGCGTATCCCGAACGCTGGGGCAGATCATCCTCGGCGATTTCAACAACCCCGGCGGCTTGCTGAAGACCGGGGAGACGATGTACACCACGTCCGCCAATTCCGGCGACGCGGTACGGGGGGCGGCGGGTTCCACGATCAATGCCACCATCTCCTCAGGGGCGTTGGAGGGTTCCAACGTCGATCTGGCACAGGAATTCACCAACGTGATCATCTCGCAGCGTGGCTTTCAGGCCAATGCCCGGGTGATCTCGACGTCCGACCAGCTGCTGAATGAGCTGGTCAACCTGAAGCAGTAGAACTCGCGATGGGGCGGTCGTACTGCGGCGCGGCCGTGATTGACCGGGGGGCAACAATGATCAAGCTGACGCAGTTAAACGGCCGCCCCATCGTCGTCAACGCCGACCTGATCGAGTTCATCGAATCGACGCCGGATACCATCGTCAGTCTCACGACCGGGAAGAAGATCCTGGTGCGGGAGACGGACGATGAGGTGATCCTGAGGGCGGCAGCCTTCCGCCGGCTGTGCCGCACAGAACCGGTGGCTGTGGCCATCTGAACGCGACATGAGGAATCTCCTGACGATTGCGGCCGTGGTTGTCGCCATGGCAGGCGTCGCCTTCGTGATCACGATGAAGGTCATTAAGCCGCGCTTCGCGCCGGGAGCATCCACACCGGCGACCGTCGCCGTGGAACCGGAGTCAAAGGCGTCCGAGGCCGACCACGGCGAGGTGTACTTGGTCTCCAATCTCCTGGTCAATCCCACCGGGACCGCCGGGACCCGTTACCTGTCCGCCACACTGGGACTCGAACTGCTCGGGAAGGAGACGGCGGAGCTGTTGCGTGCGCGCGACGTGCAGGTGCGTGACTTGCTCCTCTCGGTCCTGGCATCGCGCACCGTCGAGCAGCTCACGGATTTTCAGAGCCGTGACCAGATGCGGCAGGAGATCTTGATGCGTCTCAATCAATTGCTTGGTGCGGAGAAGATCTCCGCGGTCTATTTCGTGGACTATGTCTTGCAGTGAGGTGTGATGGCGCAGGTCCTATCCCAGGAGGAGATTGATGCCCTGCTGTCGTCGGCCGCCGGTGGCAGCGGCCAGGAGGCCGCGGCACCCGCACCGGAGGCACGGGCCGCAGTCACCTATGATTTCAAACACCCCAACCGGGTCTCGAAGGACCAGATACGCACCCTGGAGAATGTGCACGGCAACTTCGCCGGGCACCTCGGGTCCGCCCTGTCCGGGATGCTGCGGGCGGTGGTTGATTGCGAGTTGGTCTCCGTTGATCAGATCACGTACTCAGAATTCATCATGTCGCTGGCGTGGCCTTCCTGCACCTACAAATTCTCTATGGCGCCGCTGGAAGGTCTCTGTCTGATCGATTTCTCTCCCGCGCTCGGTTTCGCATTCGTGGACCGCATGTTCGGCGGTCCCGGCAAGGGATTGGGGATCGAGCGGGAGCTGACCGGCATCGAGCGCCGCGTGCTCGATTCGATCGCGACACGGGGCCTGCGCGAGCTGGCGACGGCCTGGAAACGCATCGTCGAAACCAATCTCGTCATCGCCGGATTCGAGACCACACCGCAGTTCATCCAGATCGTACCGCCGGGTGAGACGGTGATCGTGACGACGTTTCAGGTCAAGTTGCTGCAGGTTCACGGTATCGTCACGCTCTGTTACCCCTACATCACATTGGAAGGGATCGTCGAAAAGCTGTCGGGACAACACTGGGTCGACGCTTCGAAGTCACGGGGCACGGATCAGGAACGGGCCGTGATCGCCGGTGGATTGCGCGGCGTCGAAGGACAGGTGACGGCCGTGCTGGCGCTGACCGACATCACCATGCGCGAGTTCCTCAACGTACGGGTGGGCGACGTGATCGTCACGGACACACGAGCGGGGGAATTTGCCAGGATCTTCGTGGGTGGTGTGGAGAAGTACATCGGGATGCCGGGGACGCGTGGTCGGCACCGTGCCGTTCGTGTGGTCGGTGCAATGGAAGAAGACAAGACATGACGTGAGGACATTGAGGCCCGAGGTGATACATGGCTGAGGAATTGAGCAATCAGGACGGTGTGGAGAAGCAGGACCCGGTCGCCGCTGTCGGCGGGGGCGCCGGTCTCCCGGCGGAAGAGCAAGTCGCGCCGCAGCCGGCGGCTTCCCCCACAACGCCCGCGGAGACGGCGGCCGGCCCCGGCATTGGCAACGACGATCTGGAGGCGGCCTGGGCGGACGCGTTGGCGGACTCCCAGACGGCGATTCCTGACGTGGCCGCTCAAGCCGGAATCAAAGACCCCGCGATGGACTTCGGTGGTGCCGGAACCAGTGCGGCGCACCCCGCCGTCGCCCATCCGGCCGAGTTCCCGCAATTCGGCGATTCACCGTCCGGCGGGGCGGCCGGGAGCATCGACATGCTCCTGGACGTGAAGTTGCCGGTTTCGATTGAACTCGGCAGAACGACGCTGCCGATCGGGGACATTCTGTGCTGGGGACCCGGGTCCATCGTGGAACTCGACAAACTGGCCGGTGAACCGGTGAATCTCCTGGTCAACAATGTCCTGGTGGCCAGGGGAGAAGTCGTGGTCGTGGACGAGAACTTCGGCCTGCGGATCACGAGTCTACTGACGCCGAAAGAACGCAGCGAGATCGTCTGATTCGCCAGAAGAACGCGGAGCGCGATGGGAACGAGACGACGAAACCGCATACTGCTTCCGACCGGCGTGATGCTGGCCGTCTGCGCGAGGATTGCGCAGGCGCAAAGCGACAGCGCGGGGAACGGTTCGATGCCTCTGCCCGGTGTTGGTCAATCCGATCTGTGGCCGTCCGTGGCGCGACTCTTCGGCTCACTGGTTCTGGTGCTCCTGCTGGCTTGGGGTGCGCTCTGGCTCTTGCGGCGTACTCTGAAGGGACGCTGGACGGGATTGGGCAGCAACAGCATCAAAGTCGTGGAGCGCGTCTATCTGGCCCCGCGCAAGTCGGTTGAAGTCGTGCTGATCGGGCGGCGTATCCTCGTACTCGGCGTCACCGATCATCAGATCGGCATGTTGACCGAGTTGACGCCGGAGGACATCGGGCTGGAGCGATCATTGGGGCCGGCGGGTACCGGCGATGCGGCGGGCGCGGCGACTGGTCCACGATCGGCCGGACGTCTCTGGCAGCAAGCGCGCCGCCGACTCTCCGGCGGGCTGAGTGTCTTTCGTCTGGCGCCCGGGTCGAACACGGCCAAGGATTGAGGTGGACATTGCGCCTGCGGCTCTCGGCATCTCTGGTCACGGCAGCACTCGCCATCGCCGCGCTGGTCATGCTGGCCCCCGACACGGGTCTCGCGCAGGGCCTTCCCAAGATCTCGATCGGCGTCGAGCCGGCCAAGACGCCGGCCGACATGTCGGCCAGCGTGCAGATTTTGCTGCTTTTGACCGTACTGTCGCTGGCGCCCTCCATTGTGATCACAATGACATCGTTCACGCGGATCATCGTCGTATTGTCGTTTCTCAAGCACGCGCTGGGCACACAACAGTTGCCGCCGGCGCAGTTGTTGGTTGGCCTGGCCTTGATCCTGACCATGTTCATCATGACCCCGGTGTTTACGGCAGCGTATGAACAGGGGTTGAAACCCTATACGGATGGAACAATCGACCGCACGACCGCCTTTACGCGCGGCATGGCGCCGTTGCGCGAGTTTATGCTGAAGCAGACGCGCGAGAAGGACCTGGCCTTGTTCATGAGTCTGGCCAATCTCGCAAAGCCGGCGACCGCCGCCGACGTTCCACTCCGTGCGCTGGTGCCGGGGTTCGTCATCTCCGAGCTGCGCGTCGCCTTCCAGATCGGCTTCGTCCTGTTCATTCCATTCTTGATTATTGATATGGTGGTCGCCTCGGTCCTGATGTCGATGGGGATGCTGATGCTGCCGCCCATCATGGTCGCCATGCCGTTCAAGATCCTGCTCTTCGTTCTCGTCGATGGCTGGTACCTGGTCGTTCAGTCGCTGGTAGCGTCGTTCCACTGACGCCGCAGTCCGGAGAGATGTGATGACAACCGAGTATGTCCTGGGGTTGGGACGGGAAGCGATCACGCTGACGCTGCTGGTCGCTTCGCCCATGCTTGTCCTCGGGCTGCTTGTGGGCGTGGTCATCTCCATTCTCCAGGCCGTGACCCAGATCCAGGAGATGACGTTGACATTTGTGCCGAAGATCCTCACCGTTCTTGTGGCGTTCCTGGTCTTCCTGCCGTGGATCATGAACATGTTGGTGGGCTTCACGGCGCGACTGTTTGCGGGTATCCCGACGCTGACTGGGTGACAGCGCGCCCGGTGGGAATGCGGGGGTATCGGCAGATTCCCTCTTGCGGAGACTTCGACTCAATCGTGCGGAAGAACTTTCTCTCTCGTGCCCCGGAAACGTCGATCGACAATTCGTTCTGATCCCGTAAGTCTTTATCCATCACAGCGTCTCGTGGCCCAGGCGGGGTCGGCACTGGACTTGCTCAAGGGCTTGACGAAATGGGCGAAGTGCGCCCACGGCGAGCGGTCCAGGCCCGATGAGCAATCTCGACTTCAACACGTTCGATTGGATCTGGTCCTATCTGTGGGCGCTGTTCCGGGTCGGTGGCTTCTTTGTTACGGCACCGTTCTGGGGTGATCGCACCATTCCCACGCGCGTCCGGATTCCGGCGGCGTTGGCGCTGACGCTGACGATTGGCCCGATCATTTCCGCCTCCGTCCCTGCGGCGCCGCCATCCGTGCTGACGATCACAGCGTGGGCGGCTCATGAACTGATCATCGGCGGCCTGATTGGTTTCTGCTTCGCCGTTCTGTTCTGGGCCGTGCGCGCGGCCGGCGACATCATCGGCCTGCAGATGGGGTTCGCCATTGCCGTCGCCATCGACCCCAACTCGCCTGATCAGGTCTCTCTCATCGGTGAATTCAAGTACATCCTGGCTCTATTGCTCCTGCTGATGATGGACGGCCATCACCTGATGATCACGGCGCTTGTCGACACGTATCGCGTCATCCCGGTGGGTGGTGGGGCATTTCACGGTCCCGTTGCGGAGCTGGTGATCCGCCTGTCCGCGACTTTTCTCGTCACCGCCGTGAAGCTCGGCGCGCCCGTCGTGGTCACACTGCTCCTGACCGACGTGGCGCTCGGGATCGTGTCGCGGACGGTCCCGCAGATGAACATTTTCGTGGTCGGCTTTCCGCTGAAGATCGGCGTCGGACTGCTGGTGCTGGGGGCGGCGCTCCCACTCGTCGCGCAGACGTTCACGCAGTCCTTTTCTCAAATCCAAAGCGACACGCAGCGGATCATCGCGGCCTTGGCGCGACCCTGAGACCGGGGCAATGGCCCGATGGCGGAAGAATCCTTCCAAGAAAAGACCGAACCGGCAACTCCACGTCGCCGTGAAGAGGCCCGCAAGAAGGGACAGGTCGCCCGCTCGGCGGAGTTGAATTCGTTTGCCGTGCTGTTCGCGGGCGTTCTGCTGCTCTTCTTCGTTGCGCCCTCGTTGATCACCGGACTGTCGGCGTTGATGCGGCATTACCTCGGCAATCTGGCCGCGGTTCCCGTCGGTCCGGAGGGATTCACGGCCATCCTGCGCCACGTGGCGGTGCGCACGGCGATCATCCTGGTCCCCCTGTTTGGGGTTGTCGTCGTCGTGGGCGTTGTGATCAACGCCGCGCAGGTCGGCTTTCAGATGACGGCCGAAACGCTGCAACCGCGGTTGGACAAACTCAATCTCGTCGGTGGTTTCAAGCGACTGTTCTCCCGGCGGTCGCTGGTCGAGTTGTTACGGGATCTGCTGAAGCTCACGCTGATCGGCATCGTCGCCTACTACGCGGTCCGATCGGAGTTCGGCGGTTTCGTCACACTGACGGGCGCCGACCCGGTGGCGATTCTCACGTTTGTCGGCGGCGCGATCTTCCGCGTCGCCATCAAGATCGTCCTCGCGCTGTTGCTCTTGGCGCTCTTCGACTATGCCTTCCAGCGCTGGGATTACGAACGCTCGCTGCGGATGAGCAAGTACGAGGTCCGTGAGGAACTGAAGCAATACGAGGGCTCGCCGCTCATGCGCTCGCGCATCCGCCAGGTGCAGCGCGAACTGGCGCGCATGCGCATGACGCGCGAGATCCCGAAGGCCGACGTCGTCGTGACCAACCCGACGGAGTTGGCCGTCGCATTGAAGTACGATGCCGACACGATGAGCGCGCCCACGGTCGTTGCGAAGGGCGCACGGTTGCTGGCGCAGAAGATTCGCGAGATCGCCGCCCAGGCGCATGTGCCGATCGTGGAGAATCCGCCGCTGGCACGTGCCCTCTATGCGTCCGTTGAGGTCGGAGCGATCGTCCCGGCGGAGCTGTACCGCGCCACGGCCGAAGTGCTGGCCTACGTCTATCGCCTGCGCGGACGCGTCCATGCGGCGGAAGCGGCACCCGAAGGAGCGTCGTCGTGACCGACCGTCCCCATCTCTTCAAGTCGGTCGGCGCCAATGCCGACATCGCGCTCGCGCTGGCGGTGCTGACGATCATCGGCGTATTGGTGATCCCGGTTCCGGCGACGCTGCTCGACTTCCTCCTGGCGTTCAACATCACCTTCTCGCTCGTGGTGCTCTTGGCCACGCTCTATGTCACGGCGCCGCTGGAGCTGTCGGTCTTCCCCGGCATGCTGTTGATCGTGACGCTCATGCGGCTGTCGCTGAACGTCGCTTCGACCCGTCTGATCTTATCCGAGGGCTATGCCGGTGAGGTGATCAGTTCCTTCGGCGGCTTCGTCGTCAAGGGGAACTACGTTGTCGGCTTCATCATCTTCCTGATTCTCGTCATCATCCAGTTTGTCGTCATCACCAAGGGCGCCGGACGCATCTCCGAAGTGGCCGCGCGTTTCACATTGGATGCCATGCCCGGCAAGCAGATGGCCATCGACGCCGATCTGAACGCCGGGTTGATCGGCGATGATGAAGCGCGGCGGCGACGGCTGTCGATTGCCCGTGAGGCCGACTTCTACGGCGCCATGGACGGCGCCAGCAAGTTCGTGCGCGGCGATGCCATCGCCGGGATCATCATCACCGCCGTCAATGTCATCGGCGGCTTGATCGTCGGCGTCTTGCAGCGCGGCATGAGTCTCGCCGATGCCGCTCGGACATACACGTTGCTGTCGGTCGGCGACGGGCTGGTCACGCAGGTGCCGGCGCTGCTGGTCTCGGTCGCGGCCGGCATGCTCGTCACGCGTGCCGCGGCGGAATCCGACCTCAGTCAGGACTTGAGCAAACAGTTGACGCAACGACCGCGGGCGATTGGGGTGGCGGCGGCGATTCTGATCCTCCTCGGCTTCGTTCCGGGAATGCCGACGCTGCCGTTCCTCGCGCTGGGAGCGGTTGCCGGCACCGGTGCCTACATCTCCGGACGGGCGCGAAAGCAAAGCGATTCGACCGCAGCGACAGCCGCGACAGCACCGGCTCCACAACCGAAACCGGAGGATTTCCTGCGGCTGGATATCCTGGAAGTGGAGATCGGATACGGTCTGATCCCGATCGTCGATGCGGCCTCGGGCGGAGACCTCCTCGACCGCGTCGCCGTCATACGTCGCCAACTGGCACAGGAGATCGGCTTTGTCGTTCCCCCCGTGCGGATCCGCGACAATGTCTCGCTCGATCCCGCGACATACGTCGTGAAGCTCCGCGGTGTCCGCGTCGCCACAGGCGAACTGATGATGAATTACCTGTTGGCGATCAATCCGGGCGGTCTCAACGACGACGAACTCGGCGGCATCCCCGGTGCGGAACCGGCCTTCGGGCTGTCGGCGCGCTGGATCGCCCCGGCGTCGCGCGAGAGCGCCGAACTGAAAGGATACACCGTCGTCGAGCCGGCCGCGGTCATGGCAACGCATTTGACCGAGATCATACGATCTCACGCCGCCGAGATCATCTCCCGTCAGGACGTTCAATCGCTCTTGGATCATCTGAAACGCGACTACCCGGTGCTGGTGGATGAGGTGCTCGGCAAAGTCGGTTCCGCCGGCCCGGTGCAACGCATCCTGCAAAACCTCCTGCGCGAGCGGCTACCGATCAAGGATCTGGTCACGATCCTCGAAACGCTCTCCGACTACTGGCCGCTGACCAAGGACACCGACGTTCTCTCTGAGTACGCCCGTCGGGCCCTGAAGCGTTCCATCACGCAGACCTATGCCGATCCCTCCGGGACGATCGCCGCGATCTCGCTCGATCCGTCACTGGAGAAGTTCCTGGCCGAATCGGTATCGCAGTCGCCGGCGGGGTTTCATCTCAACATCGCGCCGGACGCAGCCGAGCAGATCATCGCGGCGATCGGCGCGGCGGTGGATCGGATGGTGCGGCGGGGTCAGAATGCCATCGCGCTGGTGCCGCCCAACCTGCGGCTTGTGTTCCGACGCTTTGTGGAGACACGACATCCGGCCCTCGTTGTGCTCTCGTTCAATGACCTTCTACCGAGCGTCAGGATTGAAATCAGCGAAGTGGTACGACCCAGTGGCGTTCTGAACGCCGCGGCGCCATTGCCGCGTTCCGGAGGTAAGCCGTGATCGTGCAGACCTTCACGGGACCGAGCGTCCGCATGACGCTCGACCGTGTGCGCGCAGCACTTGGTGCTGACGCGATGATCCTCGATACACAGACCGGTGACGGATTGGGAACGGTGCGGATTACCGCCGCCGTGGAACCCAAGACACCACCAGAACCCGCCGAGGGACCCAAGAGTCTGCACATCGCCGGGGCGCTGGCGACAAATCAGGGTGAGGAGGGTGCCGCCGCCTCACCAAGTCCCGCAGACGGCAACGGTGAATCTCTGTCACTGCCATGGGACGCGTGGCAGCGTCCACTCCGTGATCTGATCGAAGCCGTGGGTACGTTGCGCCGCCACGGCGGCCAGGACTCGGTCTGGCTGCTGCTGCGCGAGTGGTTGGCAACCCAACATGCCCTCGCCGGTGGAATCATCGAAGCCTTTGCGACGCACTTGGCCGAGTCGCTTCCTCCCGCGGAGGCATTCCTCGAGACACGCCCGACGGGTATGACCGTGCTCCTCGTCGGAGGACGCGGGGTGGGACGGTCGACCGCTCTGTTCCAGGCATCGGCGGTGCGCTGGCGACATACCGGCAGACGACCACGGTTGGCGGTCATCAGCGATTCGCTCGATCATGCTCAGGAACGGCTGGCGACGTGGTGCGAACGCGGCGAACTCGAGTTCTCCGCCGGCGCGATTGGCGATTCCCGCTTCTGGAAAGAGCTGCGACAAAACCGACGTGAAGACCTATTCGTCGAGTACGCCCCCAGTGCGCGCCACGCCGCGCTGACGGCTCCCGCCAAGATCATCCGCCGGAACCTGAAGCCCGACGTCGTGGCTCAGGTGCTGGCGGCGACTGGGTCGCCCCAAGCGTGGCGGAACGACTGCCAACGGTTTCTGCCGTTTCGCGCCTCGCATCTGTTGGTCACACGCTGGGACGAGATGCAACCCTGGTGGGCCGTCTACAGCATGGCGCGAGACAGCGGCCTTCTGCCGTCCTACCGAACATCGGGAACCGACCCGGTCGACGACATCACCGCCTTCACCGCCACCGACTTACGCGTCGGCCTGGCCGAACACCTCGCATGGGAGATCCATCTGGATCGCCATGCAATCTCTGCGAAAGTGGGGCAGCCGTGACCGGCCGTCAGACACGATCCATCACCGCCGCGGCAAGTCCCGCACGTGGCACCCTGCCATTCGGACGGTCGAGGCGAAGAGTCGTTTTGCGCATAACGCCGACGGCCTCGGCCGCCGATACAAAGATAGAAGAGGGAGACGATTCCATGCCTGTGAGCACGACCTCGACTCGGGGCCGCAAGGCGACAGCTTCGTCCACGAAGCAGGCGAACATTCGACGCAGTCCGTCGGCACCTCAGGTTCAGCGTCAATGGGACGCCTACCGCCACTCCGGCGATCCGGCCATCCGCGAGGAACTTCTGAATCGCTATCTGCCCCTGGTGCGCAATGTGGCCGGACGGATGGCGTTGGGGTTCCCCAAGTCGGTTGAGCTCTCCGACCTCATATCGACCGGCGTGATCGGGCTGATCGAGGCCTTCAAGAACTTTGATCCCAATCGCGGCGTCAAGTTCGAGACCTTTGCCGTGCCGCGCATCCGCGGCGCCATTCTCGACGAGTTGCGCTCGCTCGACTGGGTACCGCGCTCGACCAGGGCCAAGGCGCGGGAGATCGACCGGTCCACCGTACGGTTGGAAAACCGCCTCGGCCGTGTCCCGACGAAGCCGGAGCTGGCCGGGGACATGAAGATATCCGTCGAAGAGCTGTCGGCGGCGCTGGACGATCTCTCCGGGACGACACTGCTGTCGCTCGACGAGCTCGTCTACCGCGAAGAGGATAATCGCCAGGTGCCGCGCGTGGAAACCCTCGAAGCGCCGCATGGCGACAGCGTCCTCGGCGTCATCGAACGTCAGGAGCTGCGGGCGTATCTGATCAACGCCATCTCGAATCTCTCCGAGCAGGAGAAACTGGTGATCGCGCTGTACTACTACGAGGAATTGACGCTCAGAGAGATCGGGGAGGTCATGAGCATCTCCGAGTCGCGCGTCTCGCAGATCCACACCAAATCGGTGGGGAAGCTGCGCGGCATGGTGCGGGAGCGATTCGGATTGTAGTCCGTGGGGGAGACCGTGCCATGGTCAGACCGGTGGAGCTGCAGGACAACCTGGCCAAGACACCCGCGGCGGAGCGGATTGCGCAGACTCAGCGGGCGGCCCCGGAGAACGACCAGAGGCAGGCAATGATGACCGTGACCCAAAAGGCCCAAGTCGCGCAACGCAAGCCCACCGCTCCGGAGCAGAGTGATGAGGTCATCATCCATCGCGAGCAGGACGACAGACAGCAGGAGCGCAAGAAGAATAAAGGCCGGGAGCCGGACAGACCGGGCGACGGCGAGACAGAACCAGAAACCAAGGAAACCACGCCTGAAGGCAAACACCAGCAGCCGCCCGATCCGGCATCGATCCATCTCGATGTCCAGGTCTGACCGTCGGCGGTCGGGCACCACAAAGGAATTTATACGATGGATATCATGACAGATCCCCTGTTTTGGGGAGAGGTGGGATTGGCCGTCGCGTCGAAGTTGGCGCTCTTGGCCGCCGTACTCTGGGTCGCACGAATGGCCATCTCGGCTCACACACCGACCCCGATGACGGATTTGACAGGTCGGACGGCGCACGCTCGTCGTCTGGCGGTGCGTGAGGGAGTCGCGGCAACAACCCAACCCGCGGTCGCGGCCCAGGAATCGACGGGACGAGCACCGCTGGGCTACATTAATCTGCGCCGCGCCCCCGAACGCCTCGGGCGCGCGACACCTCCTCCCGACCAGTTGCGCCAGCGTTTGTTGGAGTTTGTCGAGCGACGCTCGGCGGAGAGGACGCGCCCATGAACTACACGGATACGCCGTTCTATCTGACGCCCGTCGAGTGCCCCGTGTGCAAGACGGTCAACGAATACGAGACCATCAAGATGGGGGCCTATACCGAGGAGGGACGCGACAGCGATTTTTGTCCGACCGGCCGCACATGGCGCAATCCGCGCTACCAGAACATCAACCCGCTTCTCTATTTCATGGCGACATGCTCCTCGTGCTTCTACACGCGTGAGTTCACCCGCAAGTTCCGCGAGTGGAAGACGGACAATACGTTTCGTCTCTACCGACAGACCACGGTCCGGCAGCGGCACCTGAACCTGTTGGCGTCCGCCGACGGTCCGGTACGGCGCCTCGGGCGCGCGAACTGGCCTTCATCATTCCCCTTGCCGACAGCCGTCAACAAGCTCCTCCTGGGCATCCTCGACGAGGAGATCCTGGACCACCCCTCGCATTTTGATCTCGGGCGTTGGTATCTCCGCATCGGCTGGCTGTTCCGCGAGGCCGGAGAGCACGGGATGGCGTTGCCGTCGCAGCATGCCTCGGCCCGCCAGCAACTGTCCAGTGCCCTCAAGGAGCTTGATACCTGTATGCAGCGAACAACTCAGAGGATCGAGACTATTCGCGGCATTATTGAACGGAATCCCGAGGCTGGCAGTGCAACACCCGACGACGAGAGAGCGACCCGGTGTCGTGCTTTCATGAACGGCCTGGCCGAGCAGATCGGGCGTTACTCGAATGAGCTGGAGGATATGACTCGGTCGCTGACCCAGGATAGCGGACCTGTCGTCGGCGTTGGTGTGACGACCGGTGACGACGCATATGATGAATACCCATCCTATGCAGCGTTCCTGCTGTCATTGAAGGCGGAGTGGCCGGAGACCCCGACCAATGAGGTAGAGGCGTTGCAGTTGGCGTGTCGGCACTACCGCCAGGCGTACGAGGAAGGCCGGGGGATTGAACCCGGAAACGCCCAGATCCAGGTGGCCTACATGGTGGGCGAGCTGGCTCGTCGGGTGGGGGAGTACGATGAGGCACAGCGGTACCTGACCCTGGCGGCACGCCTGGGGCGGGACTGGATTCGTCAGATGGGGACCGACAAGACCAAGGCGGCACTGGCGCGCCACATCGTCGACTTGTCGGTGGAACAGATGCACGAGTTGCGCGACGCCGCTTCGTCGGCGCGAGTGTGAGGAGACCATGAAGAATCAGAATCGCCGATCCACAACGGGACGGGTGGGAGCCGACAGAGACACGACCGAGCGACTCGGTCGACCGCCGGTCAAACAGCAGAAACGGCGCTATGTGCGCCTGGAGATCTTCTCTCCCGTCGCCTTCGCCACGATCGTCACGGACGCCGATGGTCGCGTGCGGCTGCATCCGGAGAAGAAGGCCGGCGTCTTGCTCAATCTCTCGGGCGGGGGCGCCTTGATCTCCACCCATGATGCCGTCACGTCGGGGTCACTCGTTCTGATGAAGTTCGATATCAAGGGGTTCGATGCCCTGACCAGCGTCCTGGGGCGGGTGAAACGTGTCGAGGACAGTGAAGACGGAGAGCGATTGGTCGGGGTGGAGTTTCTGGATCCCGCGCAGCTCAATGACCACGCTCTGGCCGCCGGTCTGGCGCGCCTGACGGAACATCCCAAGGACTTCACCGAGGGACTGGGCCGGATCATCTCCCGGTATGTGTTTCAGCGGCAGATTGAGACGGAATCCGAATGAACGCACCCCCGCTCAGCGCGCGCTGTTGGCTGACCGTCCTGTTGTCGGCTGGCGTAGGGTTCAGCAGTGCGCGAGCCCAACACAACACCCCGTGGACAGCCGTGGCGCCATCGCGCGAAGCACCGAGAATCTTCGTCTGGATCGCCGATCAGGACGAGATGTATGCGGCCGCGGACTTTGAGAGCTTTCTGGTCGATCGGCTCGGTGCCTCGGGGGAGCGCACTGTGATCGAACCGGAGGCGGCCCATGCCATCCTGCGGACATTGGGACTGTCGCGCCATCGTATATTCGATCCGTTCGCGGCGCAAAGGCTGGCAACATCGGCGGACGCGGACCTGATCCTGTGGGTCAAGATGGTCTCCCGCAACCTGGCGTCCGCGCGCGGGCTGTCCGTTCCCTATGTGCTCAACCGGCGTCGGGTCGACGCCCACGTCTTCCTGGATGTCAGACTCTATGATGCCGGGCAGCGGCATCTGATCGGCTCGAAGCGATTGCGGTTGAGCGACCGGGGAGAGGGAACCTGGCAGGTGGCGGACGACGATCGCTTGGACCCGTTCTACAACAATGACCCGGTGGAGATTCACAATCGGATGCGCACGCTGGATTGGCGCGCCGCCGCCGCCGTGTCGGGGTATTGCGCCGATTTGTTGCGGACTCCGCGCGCGGTGAGAACGGCGGCGGGCGGGACGTCCGCAACATTAGGCAGGAAGATGGAGTCGCCCCCGCCAAGCCCCGGGGCCTTGGACAAGGACGGCAGCGACTGAGTGGCAAGAGAAACACGGTACCATCACACCCTCGGGCAGACTACGTGCCCAGCCCGCTCAAGGCGGGATGGCGGAGAGCAAGGCCAATATGTCAACGGCGGACCAGGGGACACGTGAGTTGCGCGACGTCGTCGACGCGGTTCGCGCGCTGGGAGACCGCGCGCGTTATTTGGCCGTCAACCTCGCCGTTGCTGCCGCGAAGCTGAAGCAGCTGCACATGGGCGGGCATCAACTCAACAGCGACATGCTCGATTTGGTCTCACGGATCACGCGCGTCTCGCAGGACGTGGCCGACGCAGTGACGGCCATGGAACGTGGCTCGACGCTAACGAAACCCACCTCGCCGACAATCTGGAATCGCTGGCGGGATGTCGGCGTTCCCGACGAGAGTACTCTCGAACGGTTGACGGCTTCGCTCAATGACACGATGGAAATGGCCCGGCACATCTTCCGCTGGGTGCGCGAGCATGCAACCCCCGATGACGTACGACCGCAGGCCGCCGACCACCCGGATCACTTCTGGACTGGTGAAGGCGGCGAGCCGCACCAGTCTTGAACAGCCACACTGCCAAATGGGAGAGATTGTCCACCGCCCTCGGAAGATTCTACCCCACATGTTGCGGCTCGAGCGACCGGCGGGTCGAACGGCTCGACTCGCGGCGACCGCGCGTACCATGCGATGACCGGACTGATTGCCAAGCCCTTGAGAGTCGTTGAGATACGGAGCGTTTTGGGCGGCAGCAGCGAGTCCATGCTGGCGCCGCTTCATTCACGTCAACGTCTCACAAGCGGGCACGGTCTTTGCCTAGCATTTGCGGGGAGGTAGTACATGCTGAGGGGGTTGTCCGCTGCCGCAGCCGCGATGCTGCCGCGCATCCGACGACAGGAAGTCTCTGCTCACAATCTCGCCAACGCTTCGACGGCCGGGTTCAAGCGCGATCTGGTCTTTGAGCAGTTGCTGGACCGCGCCCAATCGACGCGTCCGGGAGAGTCGGCGGTGCAAACCGGGCTGGCGATCGATTTCACGCCGGGCACCATGGAAGAGACCGGCAATGCACTGGATCTTGCCATCGAAGGAGATGGGTTCTTCGTCGTCGAGACGGACTCGGGCGAACGCTACACGCGCAACGGCCACTTCACGGTGTCCGCGGACGGCGTCCTGACCACACCGGAGGGAAACACGGTTCAGGGTAAGACGGGTGAAATCCAACTCCCGCCGGGGACCGTCACGATAGCGACCGATGGCGGCATCTCGGTCGACGGCCTCAACGTCGGCGCCCTGCGCCTGGTTCGCTTTGATGATACGAGTGTGCTGTCACGATCCTCCGGGTCGCTGTTCACGATCCGTGATCCGGTCCGGCAACCCGAAGAGGATTCATCGTCGCTTTTGCGGCAGGGGTACCTGGAGCAATCCAACGTCGCCCCGGTCGATGAGATGGTCAACATGATCGATATCGTGCGCGGATTCGAAGCGGTCCAGAAGTCGATTCTCGTGCAGGATGAGTCGCTCGGACGCGCGATCAACGAGCTCGGCCGCGTCAGGTCGTAGACGGCAAGCAACGCTCGGTCCGCGACGGTGATCGGGTAGGAGAGAGAGCATGATCAAGGCACTGCGCACGGCGGCATCCGGGATGATCGCCCAGCAGATGAACATCGATACGATCGCCAATAATATGGCGAATATCAACACGACCGGATTCAAGAAGTCGAAGGTCGAATTTCAGGATGTTCTCTATGAACGGGTGCGCCGGGCGGGGACCAATGTGTCGGCCCTGAACGTCGTGCCGGTCAACCTGGAGGTCGGGTACGGCTCCCGGCCGGTGGCCTCGACCCGGGAGTTTTCCGGGGGTGACATGAATCCCACCGACAATCCGCTCGACGTCGCGATCCAGGGCCAGGGCTTTTTCCAGATCTCGATGCCCGACGGCACGATCGCCTACACCCGCGACGGGTCGTTCAAGCTCTCCGGCGACGGGCGCTTGGTGACCGCCGATGGGTTCTTCCTCAATCCCGAGCTCACACTGCCACAGGATACGCAGGGCGTGGCGATCGGCATCGATGGGCGTTTACAGGTGTCCCTCCCCGGACAGACGGAGCCGCAAGAAGTCGGCCAGATCGAATTGGCGAAGTTCCTGAATCCCTCCGGGCTGGAAGCGATCGGACACAATCTCTATCGCGCCACGGTGTCATCCGGCGACGCGATCCTCGGAAACCCATCGCAGAACGGCTTTGGCGAGCTGGCGCAGGGGTACCTCGAGATGTCAAACGTCCAGATTGTGGACGAGATGGTAAACATGATCGTGGCCCAGCGCGCCTACGAGACGAACGCGAAGGCGATCCAGACGGCCGATGAAATGGCGGCCGTCGCCAATGAACTGAAGCGATGAGGCAAGTCCGACACTCGTTACGCGCCATCGCAGTCGGCCTCACGCTGACTGTGGTACTCACCGTGCACCGCACGGCGATCGCGGCGGAAATCGGGCCCGCGTGTCGGGAACGGTTGCAGAGTGCGATTGGCGCAGCCGTCGCCCGGCATCTTGGTCTGTCGAACGAGCAGGTGCAGATCACTGTGCACACGATCCGGCTCGACGCAGACTGCTCTGAGGCCGAGAAGGTCGACGTCGATATTCCCACCTACGCCGACGTTGTCGGTCCGACGACGGTTCGTGTCACATTGGCCAATCAAGCGGGCACCATAGCCGTCCTGTCGGTGCCGGTGCGGGTTGATCTCTATGCGGATGTCCTGGTCACGGCACGACCGCTCAGCCGACACGCCATGATACGACCGCAGGACTTGACGCGAGAGCGGCGGCCGATCACCGACGTGTCGAAGTGGGTAATGTGCGACGCCGATTCCGTCGTCGGACGTTGGGCCGACCGTACGATCAACCCGGGGCGGATTGTCGATCGTCGCTGGGTCGTCGAGATCCCGGTCGTACGGCGCGGTGCCTCTGTCATGATCGCGTACACCACCGGCGCTGTCCGCGTCGCCCGATCCGCGGTGGCGATGGAAGATGGTTACCGGGGTCAGAAGATTCGCGTGAAACCGCAATCCGGCGGGCGTTGGCTGACGGTTTCCGTCATCGATGGAAATACCGTGTGCCCGGTACCATGACCGTGCCCATACCTTTGTGAGGTGACGTGATGTTGCAGGATCATCGTCTTGGGAGTCTACGGTCGCGGCCGATGCGCCTCGGCCTGACGGCCGTGTTCCTTGTCGGTTGGTCGGCCGGATTGGCCGCGGCGCCGTACACGCAGATTCGCAGCGCCTCTCTCTATACCGACCTGAAAGCGCACAAGGTCGGCGACCTGTTGACGGTTCTGATCGTGGAATCGGCGACGGCACGGAATGCCGTAAGCACAAACACAAAGAAGAGCAGCGACTTCAAAGTCGAGGGCGGACCTGGTGTGGGGCCCTTCGACTTCATCGGTCTGTTCGGCGCCGACGCGACTTTGTCGAATCAATCTGACAATCAAGGTCAGACGGCCCGTGCCGGGCAACTGAAGGCGCAGATGACCGTTCAGGTCGTCGGGGTGCGCGACAACGGGGATCTGGTGATCGAGGGGAATCGTGTTGTCGGGATCAACAACGACAAGGAAATGCTGACGTTGACGGGGATCGTGCGGGCGGAAGACGTCGGCCCGGACAACACCGTCTATTCATACCAGATCGCCGACGCCCAGATCGGCTACAGAGGGAAAGGTGCCTCGAGCAACGCCGGACGGCCGGGGTTCATTACACGATTCCTGAACTGGTTGTTCTGATTCACGCGGTACTCTGACAGGTCGCTGAAGAACACCTCGGGGAGCTAGAGAACGAGTGTGTCGTGTTGAGCGAAGCATCCACTGTCTGGAGTCGGTTTCATAACCCGAGTGAAGCGGTGTGCCACGGGTCTTCAGACCCGTGCCGCCCCGCTCCACCCTTGGGAGTTCACGGGTCTAACAGGTTGCTGAAAAACCCAAGAAATGCGGACCTGACCGACCATTGTCATCCCGAGTCCGCCTTTGGCGGACGAGGGATCTGCTGTTTCTACCTATGAAACCGACAGCAGATTCTTCGCCCCGCCCAACAGCGGCGGGGCTCAGAATGACATGGAGTGACCTTCTTCAGCAGCCTGCTAAAGACCCGTGGCACGAGCAACTCATATACAGTGTGGGATGTCGAATGGTCTTTGGTCAGAAGGGATAGGGAAGCCGTCAAGGAGCAGTCTTGTGAATGAACGGATAAGTGCCACGCGTCGGTTATTCGTGATGCTCGCCTTTCCGGTCCTGGGGATGGCGGTTATTACTCCCAATGATGCCTTGGCAGCCGTCCGCCTTAAGGACATCGCCCACGTGGCCGGGACCGGGCGGGCAAACCTGTTCGGCTATGGACTGGTTGTCGGTCTGGAAGGGACGGGCGACGGGCAGGGAACGAAGTTCACGGTCCAGACGCTGACCAGCATGCTGCGCCGCATGGGGATCACGGTCGACCCGGAACAGGTCAAAGTGAAGAACGTGGCGGCGGTCATGGTCACGGCATCGCTGTCGCCGTTGGCCGTGCGGGGAGAGCGCTTTGACGTGACGGTGTCATCGATCGGCGATGCCAAGAGTCTGCGTGGCGGGACGCTCTTGTTGACGCCGCTGGCCAGTGCTGACGGCACGGTACACGCGACGGCACAAGGACCCGTCTCGACCGGCGGTTTTGCGGTCGAGGCGCAAGGGGGAGCCGGAGTGACGCGGAATTACAGCATGGTCGGCCGTGTGCCCGGCGGAGCCACATTGGAGGAGCCGCTGGTTCGACTGACGGATGATCCGACCGGCGTCGAACTGGCCCTGCTGGATCCCGATTGGACGACGGCGCAACGGGTGGCGGCGGTCATCGCCAAACGCTGGGGGCCCATCGCGGAGGTTTCCGGGCCGGCTTCCGTTCGAGTTTCGCTCCCCGCCGATTATGCGGCGACACAGAGTCGCGCTGCCTTCATCGCGGAGCTGGAATCCCTTTCCGTTGAACCGGACGACGTGGCGCGGGTGGTGATCAACGAGAAGACGGGTACGATTGTTGCGGGGCAGCACGTGTCGATCGCGCCGGTCGCCATCGCCCATGGCGGCATCACCGTGCAGATCCAGTCGCAGCCGGTAATCAGCCAGCCGGCGCCGCTGTCGCAGGGTCAGACGGTCGTCGAAACACAGAGCGCCATCACGGTCTCAGATGAGGAAGCCCATGTCGTGAGTCTCCCCGGGTCAACGACCATCCAGGAGGTGGCGGAGAGTCTCAATGCCATCGGCGCCACACCGCGCGACATCATCGCCATTTTCCAGGCCCTGCGTGAAGCCGGGGCGTTGCGGGCTGAACTCGTGATTCTGTAATGAACATCGGCATCCGGCACATGCCGATGCCAGGCGACTCTGATGGCCACCCCCATCCCATCGATTGCCGTCGAGCGTCCGGCAGACTCCTCCGCGTCCCCGCAACCGAAGCGTCTGCATGGACCGACGTCTTCTGACGTCCAACTCCGACGCCTTCGTCGCGCGGCGAGTGGCTTCGAGGCGATCTTCCTGCAGCAACTGCTCAGTACGATGCAGCGCACCATCGGCAGCCGGTCCAACGGTAGCGGCTACGGCGGGGACGTCATGATCGGTGTCGCGCAGGAGAAGATGGCCGAGTCGGTGGCGGACCAAGGCGGCTTCGGCCTGGGCAGGATATTGTTCGAGTCGCTGCGGCGGCGCGTCGTGCCCGATTCCGCGGAAAGAACGCCGGTGACTCCGCCTGACAAGGCGCCGATCATCCCATGGCCGTCCGACGAGCCATCCCCACGTCCCTTGACATCCGAAACGAAGATCCGGCCATTGGCTCCCGGACAGTCAACCAGTCCCACCCCGCGTCCGATAGACAGAGAGGGACGATAGCGTCTCTCCGGGCGGGACCGGAGAGAAGGAACCAAACGAACGTGGACGACCTCATCGATCAACTGATCTCCGTGGTGGCCGAGGAGGCCGAGCAGTGCGAGCGTCTCTTGACGCTCCTGCGGCAACAACAGCGGTACCTGGTGGAGGGAAATGTCGCCGGCCTGGACGCCAACGTGCGCGACCAGGAGGAAGCGATCACGCGTTCCCGTGCTTTGGGGATGGAACGTGGGCGTCTGCTGGAAACGCTCGGTCAGGATCCGAACCTTCGCGGTCAGCGGCTCGACATATCGCGTCTGATCGCATCCCTGTCGAATGACTATGGCCGCCGCCTGGAAACCCTGCGCGGTTCCATGAAACGATCGATTGAGTTGATGACGAAGACGAGAGAGCAGAACGCCATGCTGATCCAGCGGTCGTTGTCTACGATCGGCGAGACGATGCGTCTGTTGGCCGCCGCGCATGGCGCCCCGGAATACGCGGGAGGACCGGTTTCAGGCAAGGCGGCAACTGTTCCCGTGGCGGTCGACCGCATGGTGTGACGACGGTGGAGGACTGAGCATGTCCGGCATCTTTCAGGGATTGGAACTGGCCAAGCGGGCCCTGTTGTCGCAGCAGTACGCGCTGACGACCACCGGCCACAATATTGCCAACGCCGACACGCCGGGCTACAGCCGCCAGCGCGTCAACCTCGTGGCCACCGACCCGTTTGCCTCCACGGTCGGCCGCGTCGGGACCGGCGTCCGCGTCGCCTCCGTACGCCATCTGCGGGATCTATTCTTGACCGGGCAATACCGGCAGGGAAGCGATCAATTGGGCCGGTGGAGTACGTTGCAAAGCGCTCTCTCTGAAGTCGAGAACATCATGCGCGAGCCCTCCGATCAGGGACTGAATGCCTCATTGAGCAGCTTCTTCAACGCCTGGCAGACACTGTCGCAGAATCCGGAGTCCTCCGCCGCGCGTGCCTCCGTCCGCGAACAGGCCAGCACACTGGTCAATGCCTTTCATCAGGTGTCGAATCGCCTGACCGACCTGCAACAGTCGCTCGACGACAGCGTGGCAACGCACGTCGCGGCGATCAATGAAGCCGCGGCTGGGCTGGCGCAGCTCAACCGGGAGATCCAACGGACCGAGCTGGGAGGCCAGACCGCCAATGACCTGCGTGATCGGCGCGACCAGATGATCGACGAATTGAGCCGCCAGGCCGACGTTCGCGTCATCGAGCAGAGCAACGGCATTACGCGCGTCTTCCTCGGCACGATGGAAATTGTCAGCCAGGACTCCAGCCGTGCGCTCGGGACCAGGACGGTCGGCACCGGGACCTCCACGCGCACGCAGGTCGTCTGGGCCGGGTCGTCGATCGAGGTCACCGTGTCCGGCGGTGAATTGGCCGGCGTGATCGCCGCGCGTGATCAAGCCATTCCGGAGTATCAAAACATGCTGGACCAACTGGCCGGAGCCATCGTCGGCCGGGTCAACGCACTCCACGCCGCCGGGTATGGTCTCGACGGATCGACCGGGAACAACTTCTTTGATCCCACCGCCACGACCGCGGCACGGATCGCGCTGTCCGGTGGGATTGCCGGGGATTTGAATCGGATCGCAGCGTCACAATCGGGCGAAGTGGGAGACAACGCCAATGCCCTGGCGATCGCCGGTCTGCAGGACGCCCTCACGCTCAACGGCAACACGTCCACGTTCGCCGACTACTATGCCCAGATCATCGGCACCGTGGGAACCCGATCACGCGAAGCCACAACCGCCAGGGACAACGCCAGTCTCGTTCTCGAACAGATCGAATTCTCCCGCCAGTCCGTCCAGGGGGTCTCGCTGGATGAGGAAATGGCCGACCTCATCAAGTCGCAGCACGCGTATGCGGCCGCGGCGCGCGTGGTCTCAGCGGTGGATCGCTCCCTCGACACCTTGATCAACGACATGGGCGTCGGACTCTGATCCATCGCAACCGCTGTTCCGGTCCCGCCATCCCCCATCTCGCCGTCCCCTAGCGTCGTCCGCTGGTAATGGGACGCGTCCCACACTGGCGCACCGCGTTCCTTTCCGGCAGACGACTAGTCGGCCCCGACGACTCCGGTCTTGGTGGCATGTTGATTGAAGTAATCGCGGCGCTGGTCGATAGATGTACAGAGAGCCGGAGCGTGTGTGCGATGGTCTCGCGCCAGGGAGGGTGAGTGCTCATTCTCACGCGAAAACAAGGCGAGAGCATCACCATCGGTGACGACATCAAAGTCACGGTGCTGGGTGTCTATGGACGCCAGGTCCGGCTCGGTGTGGAGGCGCCGCTGAAGGTTGTCGTGCATCGCGAGGAAGTGTACTTGAAAATCAAGGAAGAGAACCGCAAGGCACGGACCATCAAGAGCGACATCATCGACCTGGCCCGGTTGATCAAGGGCAAGGTGAAAGGCAACCTCCCGGATTCTGATCACCCCGGTGGCGTGGAGTACAAAGCAGCCGGACGCACCCCCCGTGGCGGTCTGACGGCCCCACGATCGCGTCCCGCCCGGCGCCTGGGAGGCGCGCGATGAGCCTCTTCGGCCGCAAGGTGCCTGTGGCACCCGCTCCTGGACGGGTGACCGACGCGGATCGTGAGCGCCATCGGGATGACGTCACAACCGGCCGCACCACGCCGCGTCAACGGGACACTGTCAGTCAAGACCCGCTGGGCGTCGACGCCGATTTCTGCTATCGCGACGACGAGAGGCGTTGAAGGAACTCACAGAACCATGCGCGTCACCGAACAGATGATGGTGTCCCGCTCGACGTCAAACCTGGCGTCGGCGGCCACACGACTCCTCCGACTCCAGACACAAATGTCCTCCGGGCGCCGCATCGCCACGCCCTCGGATGATCCCTCCGGCGTTACGCGTGCGCTCTCGTTCCGCACGACGCGCGATGCCCTGCAGCAGTTCAAGTCCAATGTATCCTACAGCAACTCGCAATTGGCGACAGTAGAACAGGCACTGTCCTCCGCCGGCACCCTGTTGGTCCGTGCCCGCGAACTCGCGGTCACTCTGGCCAACGACGACTACGACGCGACGGCGCGTCGGGCGGCGGCACAGGAAGCACAGTCGATTCTCGATCAGTTGCTCCAACTGGCCAATTCGCAAAGGGACGGTCGTTACTTGTTCTCCGGATTTCGCACCCGCTCGCAGGCGTTGGTGGCCAGCGGCAATGGCGTCGTGTATCAAGGGGACAATGGCACGATCTACGCCCAGATCGAATCGGCATCGCAAATGGCGATCAACCTGATTGGATCCGAACTCTTCCTGTCACAGCAGCAAGTCCTCGGTGAGGGTTTCGATTTGAAACGCGGCGTCGCCGCAGCCGTGCCGTTGGCCGACCTCCATCTGGGCGCGGGTGTCGATCTGACGCCGGGTACGATCGTGTTTACCGATGAGAACTCGGGTGCGGCTGTGACGGTTGACCTTTCAGCCGCGACGACGGTCGGGGATGCGATCACGGCAATCAACACGCAACTCGTCGCGGGTGGAATCTCGGGGGTGACGGTCTCTGTCAGCAGCTCCGGCAGAGGTCTGAGTGTCGCGGCGGCTGACAACGGAATCGTGGGAAGCACCACGCAACTGGCAAACCTCCACGGCACCGCCGGGGTCGATCTTGTACCCGGCATCTTCCACATTGGGACGGAGGACGGATCCATCGACGTGGCCATTGACCTCACCGGTGTGCAGACGATCGGCGATGTCATCACGGCGTTCAACACGCAGATGGCCGCGGCGGCCGTCTCCCAAGGGAACCCCGCGCTGGCAAACGTCACCATGGCCGTCAACGCCGGTCAAACCGGGCTTGTGATCACCGATGCCAATGCGACGCCGTTGGGTCTCACGGTGACCGATTCGGCGGAGCAATCGACGGCGTCGGATCTTGGAATTGTTGGCTTCGTCAATGCACAGTTGGTCGGCACAGACCTCGATCCGGCCCGGGTCGTCACCATCGCGGAAGGGGGCGTCGGTCAGACCACCGCAGCCGACCTCGGGATCCTCGGTACGTTGACCCGCGCTCGGGAAGGCGACGCGCTCGATCCCCGCCTCACGTTGACAACGCCGGTCAGCGAGTTGAATTTCGGGCAAGGCGTCAATCTGGGACAACTCCGGATCGCGCAGGGCGCCGACGCTGTTGTGGTGGATCTCTCCACGGCCGCTACGGTCAACGACATCGTGCAACGGCTGAATCTCTCCGGGGTGTCGGTCACGGCCGCGATCAATTCCTCCGGGCGTGGGATCCGCATCACGCCGACCGTCGCCGATCGTTCCCTGATCGTCTCCGACTTCGGGGGCGGACAGACGGCCACGGCGTTGGGGATCGCCGGCTCCCCCGATCTAATGGGAAGCATGATGTTGCTGGTGCAGGCGCTTGAGAACGACGATCGCGCCGCTGTCGGCACGCTCCTCGGCAATCTGGAGAAGGTATCGGATCACATGCTGTCGGCGCGTGCGGATGTCGGCGCCAAGATTCGTCGTCTCGATACCACCAGCGACCGCCTCGATGATGTCAACCTGCTGGTGACGAAGCTATTGTCCGAAGTCGAGGATGCCGATATCCTCAAAGTGACAACGGATTTGGCGACCCAGCAGAGCGTCTATCAGGCCGCCTTGAACGCCGTATCGCGCGTCCTGATGCCGTCGCTGGCGGACTTCATGCAGTGACGGAGTGCACGGGGGGACCTATGTCTGCTGAAACGACAACTCTGACGACGCCGCGGTTGGGGGAGATCACGGTGTCTCCCGACGCGGTGGTCGAGTTCCCACGCGGGCTTTTGGGCTTCGAGGCCTATACCCACTATGCGCTCATCACCTCGGAGGAGTGTGAGCCCTTCGCCTACCTCCAGTCGCTGGATGATCCCAAGCTCCTCTTCATCGTCATCAATCCGCGGGCGCTGGTGCCCCACTACCGCATCGAGGTCGATCCGCGTGAAATCGTCGAGCTCGAGGTATCGGATGTACGGCATCTCGCGGTCTGGGCCATTGTCACTGTGCCCGAGGACATGACGCGCATGTCGGTCAACCTGCAGGGCCCGCTTTTGATCAGTCGCGACACGAAGCGCGGCAAGCAGTTGGTCCTGGTGCACAGCACCTACACGACCTGCCACTATATCATGGATGAATTGCAGAAACGCGGCGCCAAGGTGTGTGTCGCCGAAGGGGAAACCGTGACCGTTTAGCACGAGTTCGAACCCTCGCGCGCCGGCGCGTCCAGGGATACGGACGCACGGTCGATGTCGCCTCACCCGGTCGCACAATTGGATTTGCCCATGACGGCCACCGCCAGCCCCGTCAGCAAGCGTCCCGCTCTATCGCGCGCGCAGATTGCCGATATCCGCGTGCGCTGCCAGCGCAACCCGGCCGACGCCGCGGTTCACAACGATGCGGTCAGTGTATTCCTCGAAGCGGGTCTAAACTCGGAGGCGCTCCCGCTGCTGCGGCGGTTGGTCGATCTGATCCCAACGGACACCGAGCGTGTCCGGCAACTCGCCGCCATCTTGTCTGAGTCAGGGGACGACCGGGGCGCGCTGGACGCGTATCGTCGCATCGCCGACCTCTTCCCCGAGGCCGACGACGCGCAACTCGACCTGTTGATCGCCGCCTGCCGCGTCGGCGACGCTCCCCTCGGTCGCACCGCCTGCGAACGTCGCCTGCGATTGAATCCCGACAACTACGAGGCGCTCAATGACCTCGCGGTTCTGGAGGCGGCCGCAGGAAATCCTGTCGCCGCGGCGGCGGCCTACGATCGATGCCTGTCACTGAATCCCGAGTATGAAAAGGGACGTGACAACGCCCTGAAGTTCTACTGGGATACCGGCCAGATTGACACGGGCGTCGCCTTGATCGCGCGACTGCGTGACACGCTTGGCGATCACCCGGACCTCACGTCCTGGCAGCAGCGCTTCGAGGCAGCGCGTGCCAGGGTCTTGCCCGGCGAATCGGTATCGTTGTCCGCGCATGATGTCGAGCCGCTTCCTGTCTCGCAGGTCAGCGGGCGCCGGATCATGTTCGTGACGGCTGCGGACACGTTCCTGCGCCCGATCGTACAACATCTGGGGAGACGCAACGATGTCCGTGTGGAAGCGCCTCGTTCCTCACCGCAGTTGGCGGAAGCGATGCGCTGGGCCGACCTCGTGTGGTTCGAGTGGTGCGACGCCCATGTGGTTGATGCCAGCCACCAACCCAAGACCTGCCCGATTGTCTGTCGTTTGCATTCCTATGAAGCGTTCACGGACATCCCGGGAAAGGTCAACTGGCGCAATGTCGATCGCCTGATCCTGGTGAACAACTCCGTCGGGGAGATTCTCGACCGTCGTTGGGCAATCCCGACACAGCGTACCATCATACACAACGGTATCGACCCGGAGCGCTTTCCCTTCGTGCCGCCAAGTGCCAGAACGCCCGGGTCGCGTCGTGTTGCCTCGGTCGGATACATCAACTACAAGAAGAATCCATCACTGCTATTACAGACGCTCAAGACCCTGCACTCGTGGGACCCCGGCTTTCGTCTTGATGTGGCCGGAACTCATCAAGATCCCCGGATTGAAGTGTACATGGACCACCTGCTGCCGCGCCTGGGAGTCCCGGTCGAGTTCCATGGTTGGGTGGCCGACATGCCGGCGTTCTATGCGGGCATGAACTATGTCCTCTCCACTTCGCTGTTCGAGTCATTCCACTATTCCATCGCCGAGGGAATGCTGAGCGGGTGCCTGCCCCTGATCCACAGTTGGAAGGGGGCCGACGAGATCTATCCCCGTGAGTGCATCTTCGACACACCGGATGAGGCGCTTCGGATCATCCAGCGCTACGATACCGGTGATGCCGACCGCATCGCGGCGGGATATCGCCGGTACGTTTCCGACCGCTACAATTGGCATGATCGCTTACAAGAGATCGATGCCGTGCTGCGCGATGTCCTGACGGACGCAAAGGAACGCACGGGGGATCGCGTGTCTTTGTCCTGATCGAACGATGGGCCACCCCACATATCAAACAGGTTCCTACCATGGCAAAGAAATCGCAACGACGCTCGCGACTGGTCCGAAAATGGGACGGCCGCCCCGTGATGCACACGGCCGGTTCCGGTCCCAAGACGCCGTCACTTCGCGCGCTCCGTTCCAGACTGAAAGCCGATCCCGACAATCTGGCCGCGCGCTTGGAGCTGGCAGAGCGTCTCTTGAACAGAGGTAAACCGGCAGAAGTCGTCCCGCTGCTGGATGGGCATGTCGGTGACGTCAGGGAGGAACCGGACACGATCGAGCACCGGCGGGCCGTGCGCACACTCGGGGTCGCCTTGGTAGGACTGGAGCGGTTTGACGACGCCCGTCGTCTGATCGAGCCGCTCGCGAACGACACGCCGGAGGCTCTGGACTACCATTATATCATGGCCTACGTCTGCCATCGGCTCGGATCTGATGCCTTGTGTGAACGCCACGCGCGTGTCTTCCTGGCGCACTGCGATGGCGACAGTGATGATCCCAAGGTCGTCATCTTCCGGAGTACCATGGGACTACGTCACGAGATCCTCAACTACCTGGCGCTATCACTGGAGAATACCGGACGATTCAACGAGGCGCTGGCGGCCTATGAAGAGGCGATCGAGGCCGACAGGTCATACGAGCCGGCCTGGATCAACCTGGTGCGACTCTTGGTGAAGCTCAACCGCTCCGCCGATGCGCAGGCGGTATTGGTGCATGCGCGTCGGGCCTGCCCACGATCACAGGTATTGGTACAGTTGGGTGTGCCGGCTCAGCCGGAGAACACCGCCCCGAAGATTTCCCTGTGCATGATCGTCAAGAATGAGGAGGAACATCTGCCGCGGTGCCTGGCGAGCGTCCAGGGCCTCGCCGACCAGATGGTCGTCGTCGACACCGGTTCCACCGACCGCACAGTGGAGATCGCCCAATCGTTCGGCGCGCAAGTCTACCATCACGCCTGGGAGGGTGACTTTTCCAAGGCGAGGAATATCTCGATGGGGTATGCCGACGGCGAGTGGATCTTCATTCTCGACGCGGATGAAGAGGTGGAAGCGGCCGATATTGCCCTCCTGAGGGAGGTAAGCCGTCAGACCGACTTCAACGTCGTCTCCGTCTCCGTCTACAATTACTCCCGCGAGAAGGGGATGTACACCTCATTCCTCCCCTCTATCCGGATGTTCCGCCGGCATCTGGGGGCGTACTACGAGGGCATCGTCCATAACCAATTGCGGTTTCATACCGCCGAGCCGACACTGCGCGTATCCGCCCGGCTCTACCACTATGGCTATGGACTTTCGCCGGAGGCGATGGCGCGGAAAGTCGCCCGCAGCCGTGAACTGCTCGAAAAGCAACTGGCGGAGAATCCCAATCACGCCTTCGCGCATTTCAATCTCGCCCAGTTGTTGCGCGGAGATCCGAACGAGGACTCACCGGGGAGAATGGACCGGGTCATCGAACACGCGTCCCGCGCCGTCGCGTTGACGTCTCCGGACGATGTCAAGCAGCGACATATCCATCTGATGGCGCTGCATCAACTGCTGACGGCCCACTTCACCAAGGGGGAGTATGAGCAGGCGGCGGCGTGCGCCCACCGGGCCTTGCAGCACAAGCCGGGGTATCTCGACGCCCTGATTGGTCTGGGGCACATTCATTCACTGGACGGGCGCCGCGATCTGGCGCGCCGGTATTTCCTGGAATATCTCGATGAGCAGGCGCGGTACAATGAGCACGCCGAGACCGACCATGTGATCATCCTGCACCTGCACAGCCGTCACAACGCGTACTATGGCCTCGGTCTGGTCGCGGAAATGGAAGGGAAGCCCGACGAGGCCATGGCGTGGTTCGAGAAATGCGTCGCCGAACGTGACGACTACATCGACAGCCATTTCCGACTTGCCCAAGCACTGTCGCGCACCGGCGACAAGGAGCGTGCCTGTCAGGAGCTGGAGCGGGGGTTGTCTGTCCATGGTGAGAATCTGGACATGCGCATCGTGCTGGCTGACCTGTTGACTGAGTTGAATCGGAAAGAGGCACCGCGCGTCGTTTTGGAAGAGGGACTGCGACACCATCCCGGACACGTCGAACTGCAGTGGCGGCTGGCGCGCGTGGAGCTTCAGTCCGGCCGTCCCGAAGCTGCCTGGGAACTCCTCGGCGTGATCCCGGAATCGACGCAGACCTCAGGCTCAGGGGATCTGTCGCGGCTCCGTGGCGATGTCCTCTATGCGTTAGGCCGATGGGACGAGGCTGTGAGTATCTATGAGACATGTCTGGCAGGAGCGGATGGTGATTCGGATCTATTGAACAACCTCGGCAACTGCCACTTTCAACTGGGCGACTTCGCGCGCGCCGAATCTCTCTACCGCCGCCTGATCGACGGCCGGGAGGCGGCGCCATTCGTGTATCGGAACCTGGCCGTGGCTCTGGCGCAACAACAGAAATGTGAGGATGCCATCTTCACGCTGGATGCTTACCGCGAGATGGTTCCGGAAGACTACGATGTCCACGGCATGCTGGGTGACCTCTACTTCACCTGCCGGAACTACCCCCGTGCCATCGACCATTATGAATGCTCGATCGAGCATGAGCCGGACCGCCCCGACACACTGACGCGCTTGGGTGATTGCTATCTTCACAGCGGCATCCTGGCCTCGGCGCTGATGGGATACGAAGCCGCCCTGAAGGTCGACGCCGAATACCAACCGGCCTGGGAACGGCTCCGGGCGATCCGCGAGCAGCTTGTTGACCAATCCACAGTCCGCGCCAAAGGTCGGGAGAGTCTTACACCACCAAAGGATGACGTACCCAAGGAGCAACCGCTGGTCGCATGCACCGGAGAAGAACGATGACCGCACACTACGAACCCGACTCGTACTGGGAGGCGCGGGGAGGTGAAGGGTACCGCGCCTATGTGAACTCGCCGGAGTACGCTGTGTACCGTGAGGAGCAGGCGCGCTTCTTCGCCGCTCTGGTTGCCGAACTGCACCCCCGCACGCTGTTGGACTTCGGCTGTGGAACCGGCAAGCTCTTCCCGCTGTGGCAGGATGTCCCGGAGGTCCATGGCTACGATCGCTCGCGCTCGCAACTCGCGGTCGCCGACGGCGAGGCCCGGCGCTTGCGTCCGGACAGGCCGTACCACCTGATGTGCGGCATCGGCTCGGTCCGGACACGGCTTCCTTACGACGATTCCCACTTCGACCTCGTGGTTGCTGCCGAAGTCCTGCTGCACGTCGTACCCGACGAGATCGGCGCCTTGGTCGCCGATCTGCATCGCATTTGCCGCGGGACACTGGCCATTGTCACCGCGGCGCCGTTCGATGACCCCGCCCCGCACAATTTCAACCACGACTACGATGCGCTCTTGCGCCGCCCGCCGTGGCGGGTCGCTTCCGATCACGTGCGCCACGCCCAGCGTTACATCGTCGCGCGCCGTTCCAACCCGGCGACCGTCACCACGCCAGAGAGGGAGTCGGCCCATGCCGTCGTCACGCCCTGAGTTGATCCCCTTCGTCGTGAATCTGGTGATGGAACTGCAACCGCGGTCCATATTGGAGATCGGTACCGGGTTCGGCAAGTACGGCTTTCTGTTTCGCGAGTATCTCGACATTTGGGGGGCGGCGACCGAACCGGCGCGTCTGCATCGCGCGGGATGGCGTGTCCGCATCGACGGCATCGAATGTTATGCTCCCTACATCAGCGATCTGCAGCGGCAGATCTACGACCGCATCATCATCGGTGACGCGCGGGTTGAGATCGACCGGCTTGAGACCTACGACCTGATCTTCCTCGGTGACGTCATCGAGCATTTCCCGAAGAATGCCGGTCGACAACTGCTGGACAAGTGCGTGGCGCACGCCGAACGCGCGGTCATTGTGACGACGCCGAACTACTTCCACGCACAGGGTCCCGAGTACGGCAACGAGCGGGAGACCCACCACTGCCTCTGGACGGCAGAGGACTTTGCCGTCCATCCCGGCGCCCAATGCCATGTCGTGGCCGGCCGCTACAACCTCGCCGTGATCCCGGCAGGGGCCGTGACCATGGCGTCGTCGGCCGCTCCCTGTGGATAGCCGTTCGGGCGCCCTTCTGACTGTGGGGTGTTCCCCATTCACCCCGCGCCATGAACCCGTTGCAACGGCGTGGCTTGTCTGGAAGGACGCCCCGGCGGCGCCGGATGTCGCGCCGTGGTCGGCGGACCCCTAAAGCACTACGGTCGAGTTGCCGACGAACCGCAGTAGGATTGAAGGGCAGCACGCAGGTGATCATAGATGCCAGCGCCGTCGCGGTCCCAAGGCCGATGGCGGCGCCAACAGACGCAGACCACATGATCTGCAACCAAAGGGGGTGAGAGGTCCACAAGTTTGTGCGGTCGGATGGATGCCACGACCCAAAGACCCGCAAGGGTCACGCGACCATGGAGGTCATCATCGTAGAGGGAAACCAATTGTCGCGTACGTGTCGGGCATGGACCGCCTGACAAGGACCTTCAAGGAGGCTCGAAAATGGGAATGCAGATCAACAATAACCTGGCGGCGTTGGACGCCCATCGCAACCTGTTGTCCACCACCCGTCAGATGTCGCTGGCGATGGAGAAACTGTCGTCCGGTTATCGCATCAACCGCGCGTCCGACGACCCGGCCGGTCTGGTGATCTCCGAGCAGTTCCGCGCGCAGATCGCCGGTCTGAACCGCGCCATCCAGAACTCGGAAGGGTCGATCAACATGATCCAGACCGCCGAGGGCGCCCTGACCGAAATCAACAACCTGCTGGTCAAGATGCGCGAACTGGCGATTCACGCCGCCAACGAGGGATTCAACGATGCCGCGCAGTTGGACGCGGACCAGGCGGAAATCGCCAACTCCATCGCAACCATCGACCGTATCGCGAAGAACACGCAGTTCGGCACCAAGAAGCTGCTCGACGGCAGCAAGGAGAACTCGGCGATCATCACCAGCACCAACACCTCGCTGTTGACCGTCAAGCAGAGCCGGCTGACGACCGGCGCGCATTCGCTGATCGCCACCAAGACGGCGGATGCCACGGCGTCATTGAACTCGACCTCGTTGGGCTTTGCCTTGAAGACCGGCGGCACGGTCTACAACCTCGAAGAGAAGATCCACAATCTTGACGTCATCCAAGCCTCGGCGGGTGCCACGCGCAGCTCGACGACGATCAGCATCACGGATGCGTTCTCCAACAGCCTGGTCCTCGGCACCGCCGCGCAGTACGCCACGATGACAACACTGGGTACAGTTGGCCTGGCCATGGCCAGCGAGGTCGGCAACTACTCGGTGGTCGTCAACTATCAAGAAGCGGGCTCGAACCCGGTCGGTGATCAGACGTTGACGATTTCCGTCGCGCTCAACGATTCGGCCACACAAGTGGTGGCGAAGCTGAACGCGGCCATCGCAGCGAACGCCTCGCTGGCCGGCAAACTCGAGGCCGCCAGTGCCGGTGCGGCCGCCGGTACTGTCACCATCCGTTCCGTCAACAAGGGTGCCCAGTACTCGCTCAAGCTGACTTCGTTCAGCTACACCAGTGCGCAGAAGGCGCTCGACTTTGGGACTACGCGTGCGCGTCGCGGCGTGTCGCTCGACAGGTTCAAGCTCCAGGCGACAACCGCAAATCAGAACGGTTACACCACCGTGCTCGACCTTGTCACCGCGGCGGCTGGAACCAAGACGTTCACTTCCGTTGCCGCGCTGGTCACGGAATTCAACCGTGCCCTAAAGATCGGCTTGGGGAGTGTTGCCACCGGCTCAGTGAACAACGTCGTTGCCGCGGCCGACGGCACCGACAAGGTCAAGTTGACCACCTCGGATGAGGGCTCGGACTACAAGCTCAAGATCCTGTCCAACGGCACCGCCGCCGAGGATGCGGAAAACGTGCTGGGATTCGCCGCGGCAGACACGATCGACAGAGCCGGCACCGACGCCCTGATGTCGTTCGACGGCTTCACGACTTCGATCACCAAGGTCAAGTACGCGGCGACCTGGGACGTCACCATCGGCAATAAGGCCGAAGGGGCGGCCGGCAGGGGCACGATCGACCTGACGATCAACACAGCCGCCAACGGACTGAACGTTGGCACGCTGTTGCTCGATGTCAAGGCGGCCAAGTTCGATGTGCGCCTCGACGGCGGCCCGGCAACATCGGTGACGGCCGGAAAGGACACACTGGTTTACAACGCGGACCGCTCGGAGTCGATCAAGGTCAACTATGCGCTGATCTCCGGCGGCGGCACCGAACAGTTGTCGGTCACCGACCAGTCGCTGGTCTTCCAGATCGGTGCATCGGTCGGCCAGATCACCAGCATCTCGCTGCCGAACATGAGCACCTCGGCCTTGGGAAAGAACCTGGCCGGGAACATGTGGGCCGACCTGTCCAAGATCGACGTCACGACCGTCCAGGGCGCCCAGGATGCCCAGTCGGTGGTCGACGCCGCCATCAACGAGGTCTCCGGGACCCGCGGGAACTTGGGTACGTTCCAGAAGAACACACTGGAGTCGAACCTGTCGAACCTGCGGATCGCGGCCCAGAACCTCACGGCGGCGGAGTCGTCCATCCGTGACACGGACATGGCCAGCGAGATGTCGCAGTTCGTCAAGTACCAGATCCTGTTGCAGGCGGGCACCGCGATGCTGGCGCAAGCCAACCAGGTGCCGCAAGTCGTCCTCTCGCTGTTCCAGTAACCTTGAGTAACGCGGGGAAGGGAGAATCCTCCCTTCCCCGCCGAACCCAGCGGGGGGTGACAGAGCGGGAGGCAGCGACCGATGAACTATGATCTCTTCATACCGCCGGCGATTATAGAGCGGGGGTCCACCTCGGGAACGGTCTCAGGCCGGGGCGCGGGAAGGCGCGCAGTCGACATTGCCGCCAGTCGCGGCACCGGCGTCGAAGACCTGCCCGGGTTCAGCCCGCCCGGACGCTCGGCATCGGATCGGCCGTCGGCCGCGGAGGTTGAGAGCACTGTTGCCGCCGCCAATGATGTCCTGGAACAGGCCAACGTCGGCCTGCGCTATCGCATCGATGAAAGGACTGAAGATCTGGTCGTCTCGGTGGTCGACCGCGACACCGGCGAGGTGTTGCGGCAGGTACCGCCGGACCAGATTCTCCGGATGCGGCAGCGGATGCAGGAGCTCATGGGGATCCTGTTCGATGTAACCGCCTGACGTCCGTACCGTCCATACAGTGCGGGCGCGACATTCACGCACGGGAGGGTGACCCGGGGCTGTCCCGGGTCACTCGCCCCGTGAAATGATCAAGTCGGATATCGCTGGAGCGGATATGCCCGGTTCTCAGTCGATTCAAGGGTTGGCCTCGAATCTCGACACCAACGCCATCGTGCAGGCGATCATGGCGGCGGAGCACAGGGTCGTCGACCGGCTCACCGAGCGCCAGACCGAAGCCACCAATCGGATGGCGACCTATAATTCGATCTCCGCGCTGATGGTGGCGCTGCGGAGCGCGCTGGCGCCGCTGTTGCGGACATCGACCTTCGAGGCAGCCACTCTGTCCGTTTCCGACCAGGACGCGATCTCGGCGACAACATCGGGTCAGGTCGCCGCCGGCACGTACTTCCTGTCGGTCGATGCTCTGGCGACGAATCATCAGATCGCTTCACAGGGATTTGATGACCCGGCCACGGCAATACTCGGCAACGGCACTCTCCAGATCCGGGTCGGCTCCGGCAGCACCCAAACCATCACGATCGACAGCACGAACAACAGTCTGACCGGCCTGAAGAACGCCATCAACGCCGCGCGGGTTGGTGTCACTGCCAGTATCATAAACGACGGTTCCTCCTCGCAGAGCTATCGTCTGATGCTGACCGCCAACGAGACCGGTGCCGAGAACACGATCACGGTGACCACCAATCTGAGCGGCGGATTGGCGCCGGATTTTGCGTCGTCGACATTCGACGCGGTCGAGCGACTGCCGGGCATGGCGGGCACGGCCCTCGTGTCCGTGGGACCAACAGCCTCCTATTCCGGCGCGGCCAACAAGACGTACACGTTCACGGTGGCAGGGAGCGGCACACAGACCATCGGGGATGCCCCGATCACCGTGAACTGGACCGACGGCACCAACTCCGGCTCGTTTGAGGTGGCCGCCGCCGACAGCGAAGTGGCTCTGACTGGAACAGGCAGCGATGGGTTGAAACTGACGTTCGGCGGCGGGACGCTGACCGCCGGCGATCAGTTTCGGGTTCAGACGTTCGCGCCGCTGTTGCAGAAGGCCGCCGACGCCCAGGTGCGCTTCGGCTCCGGATCGGATGGCGCCTCGCCGATCGTCGTCGCCTCGGCGTCCAATCAGATCAAGGATCTGATTGCCGGGCTGACGATCAATCTGAAGAACGTGACGAGCACGCCCGTAACGATCACAGCCGCCGTCGACCAAACCGCCATCGAGGGCAAGATTAACGACTTCTTGGCCAAGTACAACGAAGTGATGAGGACGATCGACAAGCAGTTCTCCTACAACAGCGAGACGCAGGAAGCCGGGCTGCTGATCGGCGATCAGTTTCTCATGGCTGTCCAGAGCCAGTTGCGCGGGCCCTTGGCATCGACTGTGGCAGGGCTGCCCAAGGGGATGAACACCCTGCGGGCGTTGGGCATCCGCACCGGCGCCGACGGACTGCTGTCCCTGGCGTCCCCCTCGACTCTCAGCGACAAACTCGCCACCGATCTGTCCGGGGTCATGAATCTGTTTACCGACTCCGGCACATCCACGAATGCTCTGATTTCATTCCTGTCGGCAGGGACGAAGTCGGTCGAGAGCCAGAACGGCTACGACGTCGAGATCACGCAGGCCGCCACGCGCGGTCAGTTGCGCGGTCTCGACATCACCGATCCGGCAACGACGCCACTGGAGCTGACCAGCGACAACAATTCCTTCCGTTTGGTCGTGGACGGGATTCGGTCCGACCCGCTCACGCTCAGTCTCGGGACATTCAATTCGGGCTCCGCACTTGCCGCCGAGATTCAGGACAAGATCAACCACGATGACGCCATCGGCAGTCGCGGCGTCACCGTCAGTTGGGTCGATCTCGGCGATACCGGGTATTTGCAGTTCACGTCCGGAGGATATGGATCGGCGTCACGCCTTTCGGTCGAGGCGGGCGACGCCGGCAGCGCCGTCAGCGTCCTCGGATTCAGCGGCGGGGGCGCTTTCACCGCTGGGGCCGACGTGGCCGGGACCATCAATGGCGAGGCGGCGACCGGGAGCGGGCAGATCCTGACCGGCAATGCGGGCAACGCGACCACGGCCGGGCTTCGTCTTGAGGTGCGACTGACGCCGTCTCAGGTCACCGGCGGCACCAGCGCGGTCATCACATTTGTGCGCGGTTTCGCGTCCCGGATCGACCGCATCGCCGACTCGTTGTCGCGCGCAAGCGACGGGTCGATCAGCCGGTACACCCAGGGGATCCAGAATCAGATCGACGATCTGAAGGCGCAGATCACCAGCCAGGAGGAGCGGCTGGCGATCCGCCAGGAGAAGCTCTACGAGCGATTCACCGCCTTGGAGCAGGCGCTCAGTCAGTTCCAAACACAGGGAGATTTCCTCTCGCAGCAACTGGCGCAGATCAGCGCCAACACCAATGCAATCCTGAAGCGATAGGAGCGGGACAGGCAACATGACAAAACACTCGCTGGACGAGTACCGCCAGACGCAGTTGTTGGGAATGTCGCAGGCGGAGTTGTTGGTCATGCTCTTCCAAGGGGCGATTCGCTTCCTGCACGAGGCGATTGCCTTGATCGAAACCGGCCGCTACGATCAGAGCTGGCGGAAGTTCGACCGCGCCCGCAGAATCGTCGTCCATCTGTGCGGCACGCTCAATCGCGACGCCGGCGATTTGGCCGACAAGCTCGCTGCCCTCTACGCCTTTGTGATCGAGCAGATCACGATCGCCAACGCGCGCCGCGACGTGCAGGCGGCACAGAACTGTATCGACATCCTGCGCACTCTCAAAGAAGGGTGGGAGGGGATCGCCGTCCAGACCGCGGCCCCGGTCCCCGCCGACACGACACCCGCCACGCCGGTGGCGACGGGGACACTCTATTGCCAGGCATGAGAGGCCGCCATGACGTCTGAGTCCAGCGTATCGGTCATCCGCGATCCGTTCCAGTTGGCGGAGGTCCTCGAATCCGAGCTCGGCTTCTATCGCTCGCTGTACGTGCTCTTTGATCGCCAACGCGACCGTCTTGTGAACGGGGATGGGCACGACATCGCCGCCGACTTTGCCGAGGTCGAGGACCTCAAGCGGGAAATCGAGGCCCGGGAGCATCGGATCGCCGAGCTGCGCTCGGTCGTGCCGGGCCAGTTGGAAGAGTGGACACGAACACCGGAGGTGACCAGCGTCGCCGGCAAGATCATGGACATAATCGGTCGCTGCCGGGCTCTGGTCGCCGATTGCGAAAGACTCGCCCAGGAACGTCTGACGTCGTACCGGCGCGAGTTGGACGCCATGGGTCAGGGACGCCGTTTGTTCAGCGGCATGGCCCATGGCGATTCGTCACCCCGATTTCTTGATGCCAGGCCCTGATGACGGGCTTCCCGGCGCTTCAGATCTCCCATCTCGTCCATCTTGTCCCGTACGGCGGATGGCTTCTCCGGGGCCATAATGTCCGACGAACGACCTGCCGATATGGACAATAGGGGGAACGGACGATTGTGGCGATGATCAGCGGGAGCGCCGCGCCGATAGACCCTTTCGAGAGGGTCAAACCGGGGGACAGCACGTCTCCCCCACGGGTGCGCCGGGATCGCGCCAAGGCCCCTGCGGAGACGAAGAATTCACTATCCAAGGACAGTGTGGAATTGGGCGCCGACGACCTACATAGCCAGGATGGGCTGCGCGACACGGCCGCCAAGCTCATGGCCAGCGGTGACATCAACATCTCCGCGGATGGCGCGGTCCGCCCCGATCGGATCACCGCGGCGCGCCGCAATGTCGACCGCGGCACCTACAGCCGCCGGGATGTCATCGCCGGGATCGTCGACCGCCTGCTGGAGCATTGGCAAATTTGAACGTACTCTTGTCGCAAGAACGCCATTGGGCAAGGACCGGCTGCGTCGACGCGGTTGGACGGCGACCGGGCGCGGCCGTGGCATAGTTGGTCCGCAATCCGATGCTGTGGGTTATGATCGCCGCCGCGATCATGGGAGGGTAGAGTGACAACTGCTGTCAGCGATCCGGCACTGATCCGACGCCTGCATCAGGCCCAATCACTGCCAACGCCTCCTCTGGTGCTGTCGCAACTGAATCGCGTGCTGAACGATCCGGCCGCCTCGGCGTATGACATCGCGGCCGTCGTGGCCGAAGATCCCGGTTTGGCGACCATGGTGCTGCGCATCGCCAACTCCGCCTATTATGGGCTGCCGAAACCGACGGCCTCTGTCCGGCAAGCGATCGTGATCTTGGGCATGGCGGTCGTCCGCACGCTGGTTCTGTCGGCCTCCATGGCCGAAGTTTTCGCCCGCTGCCAGGATGAACCCGAAATGCAGGATCAGTTCTGGCGGCATTCCCTGGCGACGGCTTCGGCGGCTCGTGTTCTCTGTGGCACTCACGCCGACGGCTGGGCCGTGACGCAGAGCGAAGAGGCGTTCACCGCCGGATTGCTGCACGATATCGGCAAGATGATTCTGATCTGCCACATGCCGGAAGAGCGTCGCCGCATACGGACTCATCCCGATTACGGGCACCTCACCGATCGGCAGGTGGAAGCGGCCGTGCTGGGCTGGGATCATGCCGCCATTGGCGCGCTTTTGGCCGAACGATGGCGCCTGCCGTGGGTCCTGGCCTCCGCCATCGCACATCATCACGACCTGGCCGTCGACGGCGCGGAGGAAACGCGGTTGGCGCATGCCATCCATGTGGCGGACTACTTGGCGCATCGGCTGGGAGACAGCGACCACCGCCCGTCCCCGGCTCCCGATCTGGATTGGCATGTCGCCTCTGCCTTCGGCATCGACCGCGTCAACATCGATGAGTTCGTGGAGAGGGCACGCTTGGAGTATGGGCGGGCCGGCACGTTTCTGCAGTTGGTGCGCGGCCATTGATCCGAGCCGCGCCGACGGACGCACACAGCGCGTCCAAAATGCTTGCGCCCCGATGTCCCGCCCCGTATCATATCCTTGTGATAAGGGGGCGATTAGCTCAGATGGTTAGAGTGCTTGCTTGACATGCAAGAGGTCACTGGTTCGATTCCAGTATCGCCCATGATTGTGTATGCCCATCCCCGGATTGAGCCCATTCCCGCAATGATCGTCGCTACTCTATGGTCAGCCGCCCTCCGGGCGGCCCGGTGTTGTTCCACATGACAGCGCCCGCAGGCAACAGTTCCGTCCGGCTGGTGTTTCCGGATGGGTCGTCGCGTGACTTTGCCCGCGGCGTAACCGGGGCAGAAGTCGCGGCCGCGATCGGGCGGCGTTTGGCCCAAGATGCCCTGGCCATCAAGGTGGACGGTCGGGTGCAGGATCTGTCCGCTCCGATCCTGATCGATGCCCCGATCGAGGTTCTGACTTTCGCTTCTCCAGAGGGACGTCAGGTATTTTGGCACTCGTCGGCGCATGTCATGGCGCAGGCCGTCACCGAGATCGTCCCTGGCACGAAACTGGCCATCGGCCCGGCGATCGACGAGGGTTTCTATTACGATTTCGATCCGCCGCGGCCGTTCACTCCGGATGATCTCGAGCGCTTCGAGGCGCGCATGGCACAGATCGTGGCCGAAGATGCGCCTTTTGCACGCCGCGAGTGCGATCCGGCGACGGCCCGACAACTCTACAAGGAGCGCGGCGAATCCTATAAGTTGGAGATCCTCGACAAGGTCGAATCCACCGAGGAACCGGTCAGTTTCTATTCCAGTTCGCGCTTCGAAGACCTCTGCCGGGGACCGCATGTCCCATCCACGGGACGGATCAAGGCGTTCAAACTCTTGTCGATTGCCGGGGCGTATTGGCGTGACGCCGAGGGGAACCCGCAACTGCAGCGCATCTATGGTGTCGCCTACCCCGACAAGAAACAACTGGATGACTATCTGCATCGTCGAGAAGAGGCCGAGCGCCGCGATCACCGCCGGTTGGGCAGACAACTGAAGCTCTTCTCGATCCAGGAGGACTCTGGCGCCGGCTTGGTTCTCTGGCACCCGAAGGGGGCATTCATACGCCGCAAGATCGAGGAATTCTGGTATCGCCGTCACCAGGAGTCCGGCTACGAGTTGGTCTACTCGCCCCACATCGCCCGGCTGCGACTGTGGGAGGTCTCCGGGCACACCGGCTTCTACGCGGAGAACATGTTCCCGCCCTTTGCGGTGGAGAACAACCCACACCAACTGAAGCCGATGAACTGCCCCTTCCATATTCTGGTGTACCGCTCCGAAGTGCGGTCATACCGGGACCTGCCGTTGCGTTGGGCCGAGCTCGGGACGGTCTATCGCTTCGAGCGTGGCGGCGTTTTGCAGGGGCTGTTCCGTGTGCGCGGCTTCACGCAGGACGACGCGCATCTGTTCTGCCGACGCGACCAGGTGGAAGAGGAAATCTGCCAGACCTTCGATTTCTGCCTGTCGATCTATGCCGCGCTCGGCTTCACCGATGTCGCCGTGTTCCTGTCCACGCGCCCGGAGAAGGCGATCGGCGACCCCGCTGACTGGACGATGGCCGAGGATGCCCTCCGGCGCGCCTTGGAGTCCCGGGGCCACACCTACACCGTCGATGAAGGCGGCGGGGCGTTCTATGGTCCCAAGATCGACCTGCACCTGAAGGACGCCATCGGCCGACTGCACCAGTGTGGGACGATACAGTTCGATTTCAATCTCCCGGAACGGTTCGATCTGCAGTACGCCGGAGCCGACGGGCAGGTTCATCGCCCGGTGATGATTCACCGTGCCTTGCTGGGTTCCTTGGAACGCTTTTTCGGCATACTCATCGAGCATTATGCCGGCGCGTTCCCGGTCTGGCTGGCGCCGGAGCAGGTGCATGTACTGGCCGTGACCGATCGCGTGGCAGATTATGCCGCCGCCCTGGCGGAGGAGTTGCAGTCGGCCGGGTTACGGGCGCGCGCCGATGTGCGCTCCGAGAAGATCGGCTCGAAGATCCGCGAGGCAGAGACACAGAAGATCCCGTATATGTTGGTTGTGGGGGAACGGGAGGCGCAGGCGCATACGGTCTCCGTGCGCGCTCATGGTGGGAAGGACATGGGGACACAGGAGGTGTCCGCGTTCATCGCCATGGTGCGTGACCAGGACCATCCCGCCGTTGCTCCCACGTCGCAATCTGGAAACCCTTGATGCCGGGTGAGAAGACCCGGGGAGGTTGTGCCCATCGCTATACCACGTCAGCATACACTTCGCACGAATCGCCGCATTCGTTTTCCCCAAGTTCGCGTCATCGGCGCCGACAGCAGCCAGTTGGGGATTATGGCCACCCGCGACGCCCTCAAACTGGCCGAAGAGCAGGGTCTCGATCTGGTGGAGATTTCCCCCGAGGCCCGGCCGCCGGTGTGCCGCATCCTCGACTACGGCAAGCACCTCTACGATGAGGCCAAGAATGCCCGTAAGGCCAAGAAGCGTCAGCACAGCTCGATGCTGAAGGAGATGCGGTTCCGTCCCAAAATCGACGAGCACGACATCAACTTCAAGACCGAGCGGCTGCGCGAGTTTCTTCTGGATGGTCACAAGGTGCGCGCCTATGTCGAGTTCCGTGGCCGCGAAATGACCCACACGGAATTCGGCTACCGTATCCTGGAGCGGATCAAGGCGCAATTGGCCGATGTCGGCCAGTCCGAGACCAGTGTGCGGATGGAAGGGCGGCATATGTCGCTCATCATCAATCCGAAGCGCGGCACGGGAAAAACCAAGACCGAAACGCCTCCACCTCCACGACAGGAGGTCGCGACGTCGATTGCCGCAGCCGCAACGCCTGCCGCCGAAGCGCTCATGGCTCATGGGACACAAACGCCGTCCGGCGGTGAATCGGACACGACCGGATAGTTTTTTTTCGTGTTGACCAGACAGGCCGGGGGTCTATATTAGGTGTTTCGGTCCGATATGGCCGAGACAGGAGCATGGTACAATGCCCAAGATGAAGACCAATCGCTCGGCGGCCAAGAGGTTCAAACGGACCAAATCCGGTCTGTTCAAGCGCTCCAAGGCGTACCGGAGACACCTGTCGGCATCCAAGACCACAAAACGTCAGCGCCGCCTGCGCAAGTCAACCTATGTGTCCGATGCCGACAGCGTGCGCGTCAATGGGATGCTTCCCAATGGCTGAGCCGGTTTCCGGGTACGAATCAAAGGGATAGAACGTGTCGAGAGCAACCAACAACGTCGCGGCGCACCGCCGTCGCAAACGGTATCTCGACGCCGCCAAAGGCAACTTCGGCGGACGTCGCAAGCTCTACCGCACCGCACGGGAGACGGTCCAGAAGGGTTGGACCTATCAGTACCGCGACCGGCGCAACATCAAGCGCACGATGCGGGCCCTGTGGATCGTCCGCATCAACGCCGCCGCCCGGGCGCTGGGGCTGACCTATGGCCGGCTGATCGATGGCCTGAACAAGTCGGGGATTCGCCTCGATCGCAAGGTCCTGGCCCACATGGCAGCCACCGATCCGGAGGCCTTTGCCGCGGTGGCGCGGACCGCCACCGGGACGACCTGAGTGTGACATTTGCCAGGCGGACCGGCGACGGCCCGCGACCTTTCTCTTGACCCCGTTTGACGGGGTTTTGTTTTTTCGCCCGATTCCGATCTTCTCTATGAGGTCGACACCATGACGCCCCTCGAAGAGATCACAGCCCAACTCAGGCGAATCGAGGAATCGGCCCGTCAGGAGACCGTCGCCGGAAGCGATCTGGCGTCCGTGCGTGCCCGCTATCTGGGGCGCAATAGCCCGCTCAATGCCATTCTGCGCGGCCTGAAGGATCTTCCGGAGGAGCAGCGCCGACGCGTCGGCAGTCTGGCCAACGAAACCCGCGACCGTCTCGCTGCGATTTTCGACGCCGGGAATGCAGGCGCCGCAAGGGCTGTCACATTCGCGGCGCATCGGCCCTATGACCATACCCTTCCCGGCCGTCCCCGTCCGCGCGGCCACCGCCATCTGATCACCAAGACGATGGACGAGGTGGTGTCGATCTTCTACGGCATGGGCTTCGAGGTCGCCGAGGGTCCGGAGATCGAGACCGACTATTACAACTTCGCGGCGCTCAATTTCCCGCCCGACCATCCCGCCCGCGACATGCAGGACACGTTCTTTCTCAATGACGAGTTCCTGTTGCGGACACACACCTCACCGGTGCAGGTGCGGGTCTTTGAAAACCGCCGCCCGCCGGTACGTATACTGGCGCCGGGACGCGTCTATCGCCACGAGGCTGTCAACGCGCGCTCGTACTGCGTCTTTCACCAGGTTGAAGGATTCTTCGTCGACACCGATGTCTCCTTTGCCGACCTGAAAGGGGTCATCGTCGCTTTTGTTCAGGAATTCTTCGGGAGTGCGGCCCAGTTGCGGTTTCGTCCCAGCTTCTTCCCGTTTACGGAGCCGTCGACCGAAGTCGACGTCAGTTGCATGCTGTGCGGGGGACAGGGATGCTCCCTATGCAAGCATGCGGGATGGCTCGAAATCCTGGGGGCGGGTATGATCGATCCGGCCGTTTTCGCGGCGGTCGACTATGATCCCAGGGTCTTTTCGGGATACGCGTTTGGAATGGGGATTGAACGGATCGCGCTGTTGAAGCACGGCATCGATGACATCCGGTTGTTCTATGAGAACGATCTGCGTTTCCTGCGGCAGTTTTGATGCGGCGCCGTCGCGTTCAAAGTCCGTGGCGAGACGGGGAGTGATAACCTCTCCCTCCGGCTTGCCCCGAGCGGAGTCGAGGGGGAGAGGTCGATCCGCCGGAGGCAGATCGGGTGAGGGCGAACGAAAGTAGACTGTAGGTCAGGTGCCCTGCGCACCTGACACAGACCGCAGGAACACAGGGCTCCTGCGCTACGAACGAAGCCCAATTGGAGACTATTGATCAAAGGTCCCAAGCATGCAAGTCGGAACACGCTGGCTATCGGACTACATCACGATCCCGTGGGACGTTGCGGAATTGGCCGAACGGCTCACCGCCATCGGCACCGCCGTGGAACGGATGGAGCCGGTCTTCGCGCGCTTCACCGGAGTCGTCGCCGCGCGCATCGTGGCCGTCGATAAACTGCCCGGCCGTCCCGACCTCCACGTGCTGACAGTGGAGGATGGCACCGGACGGCGCAAGGTCGTCTCCGGGGCGCCGAATTCCCAGCTTGGTCTGATTGTCCCCCTGGCACGACCCGGCGCCATGCTGCCCCCGTTCCCGGACGCTCCTGTCGGTGTCATCACATTTGCCGGTGTCGATTCCGAAGGTGCGTGCTGCTCCGAGCGCGATCTGGGTCTTTCTGATGATCACAGCGGGCTGATGGATCTCGACCCCGAGAAGTTCAAGATCGGTTGCGATCTCTGGGATGCCATGGAATTGGAAGAGGTCGCCCTCTCCTTTGAGTTGACCCCGAATCGGCCCGATTGCCTCTCGGTTCTTGGCTTGGCGCGCGAGATCGCCGCCCTGGTCGGCAGTCGGATTCGACGCCCCGAGTTCCACCTGGTCGAGACGGCGGAGGCGGCATCTTCGCATTTGTCCGTTCGGATCGAGGACACCGACGGGTGCACCCGCTACGCCGGACGGCTGGTCCGTAACGGGCAGATTCGCCCGTCGCCGTTCTGGATGCGACGCCGCCTGCGCTCCGCCGGGATTCGTTCGATCAACAACGCCGTCGACATCACCAATTTCGTGATGCTGGAGACGGGACAGCCATTGCACGCGTTCGACTGGGCCAACTTCAAGTCCGGTGAAGTTGTCGTGCTGTCGACGCGCGGGAACGAGGGCTTCATTACCCTCGATGAAGCGGAACGTATTCTCCCTGCGAACACCGTGATGATCACCGATGGCGGCCGATTCGTCGCCATCGGCGGCGTGATGGGCGGCCGCGATTCCGAAGTCGCGGACACCACCACCAGTTTCCTGATCGAGAGCGCACACTTCAATCCGACCCGGATCCGTCGAACCCGTAAACGGCTCGATCTGGCCACAGAGTCGGCGCAACGCTTCGAGCGCGGCGTTGATCCCAACGGTGTCCCGTATGCACTTGACCGCGCGGCCGACTTGTTCGTCAAGCTGACAGGCGGTGAACTCCTCGCCGGAGCGGTGGATTGTTACCCAAACCCGGTGAACCCGGTCAAACTGGAACTTGATGCGGAGTCGGTTAACCGATTCTTGGGCACAGGGATGTCCACGCCGACCATGATCGACATGTTGTCCGGCATCGAGTTTGGAGTCGTACCCGGGAAACCCGCTGTCGTCACGGTCCCGACATTCCGGCCGGATGTAACGCGTGAGGTCGATCTCACCGAGGAGATCGCCCGGCTCTATGGCTATGAGAGAATTCCGATCGACCGCCGGGCCGCGGGTGCACTCCCGGTGCATCGCGCCCCGCAATGGATGATCGAACAGCGTCTGCGCGATCTGGCCGAGGGCGTCGGCCTCACGGAGATCATCTGTAATTCCCTGATCGATCCCGCACAAGTGCTGTCCGATTCCCAGGCACCTGTCGCCCTTCGGAACCCTTTGTCCAGCGACATGTCGGTGCTGCGCCCTGATCTGTATGGTTCCCTCCTGGCAGTTGTCGCACACAATCTCAACCGACGGATTGACTCGTTGGCGGTCTATGAGATCGGGACTGTGTTCTCACAGGAAGCACCGGATGGCGCCTTCCGCGAGAAACGCCAATTGCTGGTCGCCCTGTGCGGCCGTCGTCCCAGTGCAGGGTGGGGAGAATCGGCCGGCGACTATGATTTCTTCGATCTCAAAGGGGCCGTCTGGGAGATCTTGACTGCACTCGGACTGAGTGTAGCACTGGCGCCTGCCGACCGGCGTCCCTTTGGTCGGGGGCAGGGGTTCGTCATCAGCGCGGACGGCAAGCCCTTGGGCGAGGTGGGACAGATCGATCCGGAGCTCTGCCGACGCAGGGATATCAAGCGGCCGGTCTGGGCGGGTGTGCTCGAACTGGAGCCGATGGCCGCCATGGTCAGCGAATCGGCCGTTCCGCAGTACGTGCCGCTGCCGCGTTTCCCCGCCGCCTACCGCGATCTGGCGATCATCGTCAGGGACAGCGTCGCCGTCGGCGATCTTCTGACCACGATCCGCCAGGCGGGGGGTCCGGTTCTTGAATCCGCCGAGTTGTTCGATCTGTACACCGGGCCGCCTATCGCAGCGGGCGAAAAGAGTGTCGCCTTCGCGCTCACCTACCGACATCCGGAGCGGACACTGACCGATCACGAGGCCGACGTCGCGCACACGACCATCATAGCCGCACTGGCGACGGCCTTCGGAGCCCGTCTCCGTGAGTGACCAGAGGAAAGAGGGCGTGTAACCTCTCCCACCGGGAGAGGTCGCTCCGTCCGGAGGACGGAGCAGGTGAGGGAATCTCTTCGTGCGTGCTCCATCTGATCCGAATCGGGCATGCGTGCCGCGCCGCGCGAAACCGCTTGACAGACTTAAAGTGGAAGATTAAGCTGGGATCGGAGATTTCCGCGGGCCGCAACCGAAGCTTGATCCGGGTTTGGTCCGCCCCAAGTCGGACAGCAATGGACACAGCCGAACTCGATCGCCTGGAGCAATCGATTCGTCGGGCCATGGAGCGGATTGGCTCCCTGGAGGCGAGCAACCAGCGGCTCTCCGAAGAGAAGACGCGCTTGGAGCGGCGGTTGAAGGACCGTGCCGTGCCGACCCCGCGCACCGATCCACCGCCGACGCTCTCGCCCGACCGACTCGCCGAGGTCAAAGTCCGCCTGCAGCGACTCATCGAGTCCGTGCGCGAATGCGAACGCCGGTTGTGATCGTCCTTTGGCGGCAAAATCGATCTTGACTTTCCCCCGCACGCGGGGGATTTTTTTCTCCGGAGGAGCAGTACTGAACATAAATCGCGGTGCGGGAATCAGATCGGATCTTCTGACAGATGACAGGGTTGAGATAGTTTGTGGACACGCCGCCCAAAACGGTGAAGGTGAGCATATTCGGCGAGGAGTATCCCCTTCGCAGTGCGGGGGATACGGACATGGAGTACATGTCGCGGGTGGCCGATTATGTGGATCGATCGATGCGCAAGATCGCCGATCGATCACCCAACTTATCCACCGCCAAGGTGGCCATTCTGGCGGCGTTGAACATCACTGACGAGTTGTTTTCCGAACGGCGTGACGCCGAGCGGAAGCTCTCCGTGTTTCAGGATCGGGCGCAGAGCATGGCCCAGTGGCTTGATGAGCGCCTGACAGTGGGCATTTCAACCCCTTCCGATTCTCCATCCTCCGTTTCCCCAGCCGCCAACTGATCGACGGGACCATCGCCTGCCATTGACCCGCCTGACGGCGTGGCATGGTACGATTGGCGATTGAGTCCCAGGGAGGGCAGTATGCCGATACAGTGGGTCGTCGTCGCGGTGGCCGCCGCGGCGATTCTGTTCGCCTTCCTCGGGTGGTTGGCGGCGCGTCGGCTTGGCTCCGACAAGATCGCCCGGGCGGAGGAAGTCGCCGCCCAGCTTGTCCGCGATGCCGAAAAGGAAGCGGAGATCAAGAAGAAGGAAGCCCTGCTCGAGGCCAAGGATGAATGGTACAAGCAGAAGGTCAATTTCGAGCGCGAACTGCAGATCAAGCGCACCGAATTCCAGAAAATCGAGAAACGCCAGACCGAGCGCGAGGAGGCGCTCAACCGCAAGGTCGACGTCCTGCAGACCAAGGAACGCGACCTGCAAAACCGCGAAAAGGCACTTTCCGTGAAGGAGAAGGCGCTCCGCGGTCGCGAGGGGGAGTTGGAGCACCTGATCGCCGACCAGAACAAACAACTCGAACGCATTGCCGGGATGACGACGGAAGAAGCCAAGCAGCTTCTGATGGACAATCTCCAAGCGCAGGTGCGGCGCGAGGCGGCGACCATGGCCAAGGAAATCATCGAAGAGGCCGAACGCAACGCCGACAAGGAAGCGCGCGAGATCATCACCAAGGCGATCTACCGCTGCGCCGCCGATCATGCCGTGGAGACGACCGTTTCGGTCGTCAATCTCCCCTCGGATGAGATGAAGGGACGCATCATCGGCCGTGAGGGGCGCAATATCCGCTCCTTCGAGACTGCCACCGGCGTCGATGTCGTCGTCGACGATACCCCGGAAGCGGTAATCCTCTCCGCCTTCGATCCGGTGCGACGCGAAATCGCCCGTCTGGCTCTGGAACGGTTGATCTCCGACGGTCGCATTCACCCGGCGCGCATCGAGGAGGTGGTCGCCAAGACCGAGAAGGAAATCGAAGTCAAAATCCGCGAGGCCGGCGAGCAGGCCTGCTTTGATGTCGGCATTCACGACCTGCACCGTGACATCGTCTGGCTGTTGGGCAAGCTGCATTACCGCACATCGTACGGCCAGAATGTCCTGGCGCACATCGTTGAGGTGGCGACCCTGTGCGGCCTGATGGCGGCGGAGCTGGGGCTCGACCCAATGATCGCCAAACGCGGCGGGCTGCTGCACGACATCGGCAAGGCGATCGACCGTGAGACCGAGGGAACTCATGTCGAGATCGGCGTCAACTTCCTGAAGCGCTACAACGAGAATCCGATCGTCATCAACGCCGTCGCCGCGCACCATGGCGATGTCCCCGCCGAGTCGCCGTACCCGATCCTGGTGATGGCTGCCGATGCGGTCTCCGGCGCCCGCCCCGGGGCGCGCCGTGAACCGCTCGAAGGGTACATCAAGCGTCTGGAAAAACTCGAAGAGCTGGCCGACTCGTTCGCCGGCGTCGCCAAGTCATACGCCATCCAGGCCGGCCGCGAGGTGCGCGTGATCGTCGAGAATGACGCCGTCGACGATGTCGGCTCGCAACTGCTGGCCAGCGACATCGCCAAGAAGATCCAAAACGAAATGCAATACCCCGGCCAGATCAAGGTGACCGTGATCCGCGAGACCCGCGCGGTCGAGTATGCGAAGTGATGGGACGCATTCGTAGGTCAGGAGCCCTGTGCTCCTGACGCGATGACATGCCAATGATCGACGAATAGCACAGAAGGAGTCAGATCCCCTCTCCCCTCCGGGGAGAGGGTTAGGGTGAGGGGTTTGGGCATTGGCACCACGGAAATGTGTGGCCGCGATCTCTGATCGCGGTCCCGCGAAGCGGGACAATGGGCACAAGACGCAACGACACCGCGATCGAAGATCGCGGGCACGCACCTTGTAGACAGAACGACGCATGAAACTCCTCTTCATCGCCGATATCACGGGACGGCCCGGACGCTGGGTCGTGTCGCAGTTGCTGTGGGGGTTCAAGCGCAAGTATGAGATCGACTTCGTCGTCGCCAACGTCGAGAACGCCGCGGGCGGATATGGCATCACGGCGGAAATGTCCGAGAAGTTGTTCACCTACGGCATCGATGTGCAGACGTCGGGCAATCACATCTGGGACCGTCCCGATGCCGCCCAGTTGCTCAATGCCGAGGCGCGATTGTTACGCCCCGCCAACTACCCGCCGGGTGTCCCCGGCCATGGGTCGATCGTCGTGCCGACCGCATCGGGTGTTCCGGTCGCCGTCCTCAACCTCCAGGGTCGCGTCTACATGAAGGAGATCGACTGCCCCTTCCAGATCGCCGACCGCGAGGTGGCGCGACTGCGCGAGCAGACGCCGATCATCTTCGTCGATTTCCATGCCGAGGCGACGTCGGAGAAGCAGGCCCTCGCCTACTATCTCGATGGTCGGGTCTCGGCGGTGATCGGCACGCACACGCATGTACAGACCGCGGATGAACGTATCCTGCCCGAGGGCACGGCATATCTCACCGATGCCGGAATGACCGGACCGCACGATTCGGTCCTCTGGGTCCGACCGCAGGACGCGATCAAGCGCTTTCTCACCGGCCTGCCGCACAAGTTCCAGATGGCCGACGGCGACATCAAGATGTGCGGCGTCGTCGTGGACATCGACGAATCCTCGGGACGGGCGCGCTCCATCGAGCGCTTCCGTCTCGACTATGATGGCAAGCAATCGGTGCGCGAGTACTTCGGCCTGCCGCCACGCGAGGTCACAGAAGTCGACCCGTGCCCGGTCCCGCCGAATGATGTCTGACATATTATGCCCGCCCGCATCATCGATGGTAAGGCGATTGCCGCACAAGTGAGAGCGGCATTGTCGCCGCGCATTGCGGCGTTGAAACGGCACGGTGTCCATCCCCGCCTGGCCGCTGTCCTCGTTGGCGACAATCCCGCTTCAGTTTCTTATGTCGGCACCAAGAAGAAAACCGCCGAGGAGATCGGTATCGCCTCGGAGATCATCCACCGTCCGGCGTCGACCTCCCAGGCCGAGTTGGCGGCACTGGTCGATGAACTGAACGCGCGGGCTGAACTGCACGGCTATATCATCCAATCGCCGCTTCCCGCCGGACTGGATGAAGCCGCGCTGGTGGCGCAGATCGATCCGGCCAAAGACGTCGACGGATTTCACCCGTTCAACGTCGGGGCTCTGACGCTGGGTCATGGCAAGATGCTCCCGTGCACACCCGCGGGGATTGTGGAATTACTGGTCCACGCCCAAGTCCGCATCCCCGGCGCCGAAGTCGTCGTGCTCGGGCGCGGCAACATCGTGGGTCGTCCATTGTCAATTCTGTTATCATTGAAATCGGCGCGCGGTGATGCCACGGTCACGCTCTGTCACAGTCGCACACGCGATCTGGCTGCGCACACAAAACGCGCTGACATTCTCATTCTGGCCATGGGGCAGGCCGAGATGATCACCGGCGACATGGTCAAACCGGGCGCGACCGTGATCGATGTCGGCTCCAACCGCATCGCCGATCCCGCCGCACCGAAGGGATACCGTTGGGTCGGTGATGCGCATTTCCCATCGGTATCCGAAGTGGCTGGAGCGATCACGCCGGTCCCCGGCGGCGTCGGCCCGATGACCGTGGCCATGCTGCTGCAAAACACCGTCACCGCCGCCGAGGACTGGCTCGTGCGACGCGGAACAACAACAGATTCCTCGCTTCCATCAACTTCGTTCGGGACAAGTCGCTCGGAATGACATCGCGGCACCGAGTGTGGGACAATCTCGATGGTTTCGCACGGCTCAGGCAATCTGCCCGTCATCACCCACCCGGACAAGATCTACCGGATTGGCGAGATCACCCAGATCATCAAAGGGGTCCTTGAGGAGACCATCGGGCCGATCTGGGTCGAAGGGGAAATCTCGAACTACAAGCTGCATACTTCCGGCCATCGCTATTTCTCTCTGAAAGACGAGGCGGCGGCACTGCGCTGCGTGATGTGGCGCGGCATGGGCCAACGGCTGGGGTTCGAACCGACCGATGGCCTGCGCGTGCGCGCCTTCGGGCAGTTGACTGTCTATCCGCCTCAGGGGACCTACCAATTGGTCGCCTCCCAGATTATCACCGTCGGAATCGGACCGCTGGAGATCGCCTTTCAGAAACTGAAGGAGAAACTGCTGCGCGAAGGACTCTTCGAGCCGGAGCGCAAGCGCCCGCTCCCGGTTTTCCCAAGTACCGTGGGAGTGGTCACATCGCCCACCGGGGCCGCATTCGTCGACATCACGCGCACGATCGGCGAGCGTCACCCGGGGATGCGGATCGTTCTCTGTCCCGCGCGCGTCCAGGGGGAAGGAGCCAGAGAGGAGATTGTTCGCGCCATTGAGCGGCTCAATGCCCGTGACGATGTCGAAGTTCTGATCGTCGGTCGAGGCGGCGGCTCGCTGGAGGATCTGTGGCCGTTCAACGAGGAAACGGTCGCCCGCGCCATCGCCGCATCGCGCCTGCCGGTGATCTCGGCCGTGGGACATGAAGTCGACTACACGATCGCCGACATGGTGGCCGACATGCGTGCCGCCACGCCGACCGCGGCCGCACAGATCGTCACGGAAGGCTGGGTTCGTGCGCAGAGGGACCTCCCGAATCTGGCGCACGGTCTTCTGCGCGCGGTGAATGCCATCGTCGGATCGCGGCGCCAGCACTGGGAACGGCTGCGCCTGTCACATGCGATGCGGCGCCCCGCCGATCTTCTGCAGCAATGGTCCCAGCGCCTGGACGACACACACGACCGCTTGCAGCGCGCCATCGACCTCCGACTTCAGCAGGGACGGGAACGTCTCAGTGCTGTCGGCAGTCGATTGGATGCACTGTCCCCCGAAGGGGTCCTGCGACGCGGGTATTCCATTACACGTCGGCGGGGCGACAATGTCCCGTTGCGCGACGCCTCGGCGGTGAGTTCCGGACAGCTTCTGGAGACACGCCTGAGCGTGGGGACCATAACTTCAAAGGTGACATCGACCCATGTCCCACCGGCGGCCCAAACCGAGGACAAGGGGCTTTAGCCCCTTGAGACCGCGAAAGTGAAAGGTGTTGCCAAGCGGCCGAAGGACCGATAGTATCCTCTCACATGGCCACCACGAACCAAGGACCGAACGTCACTTCTGCGCCGCAGAAGTTCGAGGATGCCTTTGCGCGCCTGCAAGAGATCGTCGAGACGCTGGAGTCCGGCGACGTTCCTCTGGAGGAGGCGTTGACCCTTTATACCGAGGGGATCGCCTTGGTCCGTGTCTGCGGCGAGAAGCTGACCGCGGCCCAGCAGCGCATCGAGCAGTTGAATGCCGAGAGCGCGGTGACCCCGGCTGAAGGAGAATGATGTGTCGCTGGCGCAGGCGCGACCGGTCATGAATTCTCTGCGCGACTTCTGGGAACGCGAACGGCGGCGCATCGAAGCCGAGCTCGAACGCTGGCTCCCGGAATCGGCGGCGGTACAGTCCCGTCTGTGGGCAGCGATGCGCTATGCCGCCTTGGGCGAGGGCAAACGCCTGCGTCCTGTCTTGGCCGTGGCCGGCTTCCAATCGCTGCGCGGACAGGGGGAGGCGATCTATCCCGTGGCGGCGTCCTTGGAGATGCTGCATACCTACTCGCTGGTCCACGATGACCTCCCATGCATGGACGACGATGACACGCGTCGCGGCCGTGCCACCGTCCATGTGGCCTTTGACGAGGCCACAGCCCTGTTGGCCGGTGATGCCCTGCAGGCTACGGCATTCGAGCTCTTGGCGCACTTCGCCACGCCGGAGATCACCGCCCTGATCGCCCGTGCCATCGGCGCCGATGGCATGGCCGGCGGACAGATGGCCGACCTCGATGCCGAGGGCGAGGTCCCAACCGAGAAACTGGTCGTCGACATCCACCGACGCAAGACGGGAGCGCTCATTGCCGCTGCCATTGTCGCCGGTGGCATGATGGCCGGTGCCGATGAGCCGACCCAGCGGCAATTGGACGGCTATGGCCGCCCCTTGGGTCTGGCGTTTCAGATCATCGATGATCTTCTGGAACTGACGCAGAGTGCCGAGGCGCTCGGGAAACCGACCGGCTCGGACCTGAAGCATCAGAAGGTCACGTATCCGGCCGCGGTGGGGAATGATACCGCCTGCCGCCATGCCGCAAGATTGGTTGCCGAAGCGAAGACGGCCCTCACATCGTATCCCGGCGATCCGGCGATTCTGCTGGCGTTGGCCGATTTCGTGATCGAACGCGACCGTTAACCGATTGTTATCTGTAGGGGCGAGGCGCTGCCTCGCCCTTTACCCCCCGAGGGGGGTGGGCGACCCAACCGGTCGCCCCTACGAGGATACGGACCATGAAACGCCTGGGCATCATCGTCAACGTTCAGCGTCCCGACGCCGAGGAAACGGTGTCGACGATCGAGCGGTGGGCCAAGGCCGCTGATTGGCCCATCGTGGCGCAACACCGGATCGACATGGTCCGCACGCCCGACTTTGCGTCGGCGCCGAAGGACCTCTTCGCGAATCGCATCGACTTGCTTCTGGCGCTCGGCGGTGACGGGACGATTCTGACCTCGGCGCGAACCGTCGCTGAATCCGGCATCCCGGTCCTGGGTATTCACCTCGGATCGCTCGGCTTCCTCACGGTGGTCTATCCCACCGACGTCATCGGGGCGCTCGATCGGATTCGTGCCGGCGATTTCTTTATTGAACGGAGGATGATGCTCGAAGTTTCCGAGTCCGGCGGCGGTGAGCGTTGGTCAGGGCTCAACGACGTCGTCCTCGACAAGGGTGGGATCGCCCGGATCGTCACGCTGCGGGTTCACCTCAATGGCGAATTCCTCAGCGAGATCGCCGGCGACGGACTCATCGTCGCCACCCCAACCGGTTCGACCGCATACGCCCTCTCCGTCGGGGGACCGATCATGATGCCGACCATGCAGGGATTCGTCATGGCGCCGATCTCCCCACATACACTGGCCCAACGGCCGATGGTCTTCGCGGCGGCCGACCGGCTTCAGGTCACCGTCAGGTCCGTGGCTGGCCCGGCGATGCTGACCGTGGATGGCCAGTTGGCACGCCACTTGGGCGAAGGTGTCACGGTGGAAATCGGAAAGTCCCCGCATGACGCGCTTCTGGTCGACTTTGCCGATCGTTCCTTCCTGAGGGTCTTGCGCGAGAAGCTGCACTGGGGCATCGGCCCCGGCGAGCGCTGAATTCCAGTTCGCAGCGTCATGCTGCAACGCCTTGCACCTCCCCGATCTACCCCAACGAAACGGTCGCGGGCGCCGTATTGTAGTATGTTGTACGGCAGAAGGTTATGATCGTGTCGTCAACTGCCGCTTGAGGCCGCGGGCGGTATGAGAATTGCGGTGCGTTCTCTGGAGCCATATGGAGTGGCGGAAACGGCCCAGTGACCATCACCAAGGATTATGGACCACGGCATCACCCAAGACATGCAAGGGAACTTGGATCGTCGGGTCCACGTTGCGAGCAACGGGTCCGGACAGGAAAGACCGAAGAGGGGCGATTCACGATCATGTGATACCATGTAGAGTCCGACACTGACGTACCAACCATGCGGCCGGGGATGATGACCTGCGCTCGCTACTGACCCTCCCGAGCGTAGCCGATCCCAACTTCATCATGCCCCGGCCCTCTTTTTGCACCCCGGTCTCACGACCGACATCGGCTCACTGACCGAGCGCCACGGCCTTCGTTTCAGTTCAACTTGGATTTCCGTACCCCGCCCCTTATCGTCATGGTCGGCGGGTGTAAAACAAGGGGGAGGGCAGTCCCCTCCGCCCCGTCGGCGGAATTCGCTCCACGAACATGGTGGAAAGGAGGAGCAGATGAAACGACTCACGACGAGCCTTCTGTGGTTGGCGGCAGTCATGGCGGTGACTGCGGCACTGGCAGCCAACAAGCAGGAGACCGGTCAGGTCGATGGCAATCGGTACAGGGATCGGCGCTATGGCTTCTCCTTTCAGAAATACGACAACTGGAAGTACGGCAAGATCGCCCAAGAAGACCTCAACAAGCCGCTTCGCATCCGTTTTAAGCTCACGCAGAGCAACTACTATGTGCCCGCCGACCGTCGTGCGAATCTGGAGTCCTTCACTCCTCCCAGTCTCGGACTATGGGTCGACACGTCGAGCTTGCCCGTCGATTCCATCATGGCGGCCATCACCGACTCGCGCAGCAAGCTGAAATGGCGCAAGGACCTGGCAACAGCAGTGCCGATCATCAGCAAGGGGAGCATTCAGGACGCCAGCCGGATTCAGATCAATGGCGAGAGCGGCGTCCGTCAGGCGTTCCGACTGGAATACGAGGCGCAGACGTATGATCGCTCCCGCGACCGGTACTCGGTGATCAACGACGCGCTCATCGGCGAGTTGTTCGTCGTCAAGCACGGCGGCCAGATGTACGTCTTCTACATGCTCTGCGAGCGCGTCGTATACCCGCAGGTCACCGATGAAATCAAGAACATGATCCTCTCGATGGATTTCAATCCGCCGGCCGATTCATCGGGGGGATCGGGCAACTGACCATGCGTCCCGTCCGCGCCACGGCCACTCGCAACGGCACCTCGGACCAGGCCGATTCGGAGGGCACGTCCGCAATCCCGGTGGCGCAGCGACGTGCCGGGACAGACGAGTCGGGGAAAGGGGACTACTTCGGACCCCTGGTCATCGCCGCGGTGGCGGCGGATTTTGTCGCGGCGGCGCGATTGTCCGATTGGGGCGTGACCGACTCAAAGAAGCTCTCTGATGGACGAGCGCAAGCGCTCGCGCGGCAGATCGTACAGGCGAAGATTCCGCACACCATCGTCGCCATCGGCCCCGAGAAATACAACGAACTCCACGGTCGCATGAAGAATCTGAACCGTCTGCTGGCGTGGGGACACGCACGCGCCATCGAAAACCTGCTGGAGATAACGCCGGTTGAGCTGGTCATTGCCGATCAGTTCGGGGATGCCGCACTGATCGAAAAGGCCCTCTTTGCCAAGGGCCGGAGCGTCCGTCTTGTCCAGATGCCGCAGGGGGAGCGCGACGTCGTTGTGGCCGCCGCCTCCGTGATGGCCCGCGCCGACTTCCTTCGCCGGCTGAAGGCGCTGTCCCAGGCGACGGGAGTGGACCTCCCCAAGGGAGCCGGGCCACCGGTCGACGACGCGGCGGCCCGGATCATTGCTCGCTTCGGAGTGGAGAAGCTCACCGGCCTGGCCAAATGCCATTTCAAGAACACCGCCAAGGCGCAATCCCTCGCCGCCGGCCGACGCTGACGCGACTTCTGACGGACCGGCGCTCGGGGAGCTCGATGATCGCCGAGCGGGCGGTTCGTTACCTCAACTCGGAGATTCGCTCGCGACATCGCAACGTGGACCTGTCGCGGCTCCAGCGCGACCTGGCAGCATTGGCGGCCGCGCACCCGGCCATGGCCGTTCTGCAGGATCTGCGCGAAACGTTCGGCACGTCGCTGCGCGTGAAGGCGAAGCTCTCCCGCAAAGGACTCCGCGATCGACTGGCCGACAACCTCTGCACGTGGCTGCAGGACACACGTCACAGCCGACGCGCGCTGGCGGACGTTGCAGCACAGATCATTCCCACACGACGTCCCTTGTTGCTCCTGAGCCAGTCCGGCACCGTTCTGGCGGCCTGCCGCCACATGGCTCACAGCCGCCGCGTCCGCGTGACCATCTGCGAGTCGCGCCCGGCCCGTGAAGGTGCGATCATGGCCCGGTTGCTGGCCGGTGAGGGATGCGAAGTGACTTTGGTCACCGACGCCAGCGCGGGGCGCTCGATCATGCAATGCGGGGCGGTCGTCCTGGGCGCAGACTGGGTCGACCGGCGCGGATTCGTGAACAAGACCGGCTCACTCATGCTCTCAATGCTGGCCGTCACCGCCGATGTTCCGGTCTATGTCCTGGCGGATCGTTTCCGGATTCGACATCGAATTCTGCCGGATACTCGGCTTCCGGTTCACGATCCCTATCAGCTCCTTCGCCGTTCCACGCATCGCCTGATGGCCGTCAACCGCTGCTTCGAACGGGTGGACTGGATGCCGGTGCACCACTGGATCACTGAATGCCGGCACATCCCTGACCCGGCGAGACATTGGACGCGGATGTGACGAGCACGAGGCGGCGTCGCCCACACGTCCTGCTTGTGCAATGACCCCTGAGGAGCCAGCCCCATACCATGGCGTAGTCCCCGCTCCGTTACGACCCGGTCAAGTTTTGTCCTGACAAGCCGATGCTAACAACATACGGCTGTGGGGCCAACCCCATCCGTTGCTCCTGCAGCTCCGGCTGGCGAGGCGGGTAGAGCTGGACGCGTCTCACGCACCAACAGCCGGAGCAACGCGGCGGACGCAGGTCGGCCGGAGTCTGGCACGTGATGGCGCTTTGCACATTCTGCCCGACCTTCAACGGCCCGGCGATCGCCGGGGCCGTGCAGGGAGCCCTCGAACTGGCGAAGGGGGGAAGTTCAATGCTCACCGCAATCTTGGCAGGAGCCACCCTGTTGTCCGGGATGGTCATCCTTGCGCTCGCCGCGCGGGCGCACACCCGGTCCGGCTGTCAGCGGATGGGAGTCATGGCGCTGGCGTATTCCCTCTGGTCGGCCGTCATCCTGGCCATTCAAGTAGGCCCACCTTCGGTCACTCAAGCTGGGTCACTAACCCTCCCCAAGGCGGCGATCCCCTTCGCCGTGAGTCTCTCTCTGGGACTGACGATCGCCGTTTACAGTTCCATTCGCCGCCGCGGGATGACAAGCACGACCCGCGCACGCGGGCTGAAGAACGACGATATCTGGCAGGCGATCGTCCGCGCGACCACCGCGAGCGCTTCACTCGATGAGATGCTGTTCAGTGTCGCGGCTGTCCTGCGCCATGCGACGTCGGCGCAGGCGGCACATGTGTTCAAGATCAGCCATGCCCGTCGCCGGGCCCTGCGGATCGGCACGATCACTGAGGCGACAGCGTCCATCAATCGCTCACCCATCAACCGGCAGGAGGACCGTGGCCATGCCCTGAGTGACCTGGCCTGGCAGGCCGCCGTGAAGTCCGATCTCGCTGTCGCTCCAATGACTCCAACCGGTGATTCCTCGACCCTCGCCTTGCCCTTCGGCAGTGATGGCGTCGCGCTGGCGGTCATGGTCCTCGACAACCCCCGGCTGCAGGCGCAAGTCTCTGCGGACCGTCGCATGCTTTTGAGCATCGGGGCATTGGTCGGCCGCGCCCTGGCCGACTGGACCGGTGCCGCGATGGGCGCTCGGTACAGCCGTCTCTGCGACAACCTGCGCCGTCTGTTTCCGGCTCTGGCAACTACCGATCGGTTTGAGCGCGGCTTGACGGCGATCGCAGACGGGCTGCGCGGTGTCTGCGACGTTGACTATCTGTCCGTGTCATGGCTGGACCGCTCCCGGTTCCATGAGAATCGCGTCAGCATGCTCCTCACCGATGGCCGTGGGCCGGACGAGAGCGTCCTCGAGAACCGCCGCCGCTGGCCGATCTCTGACAGCCAGACGCAGCGGGTCATGGCCATGCGCCGCGCTTTGATCACGCCCGATCTGCGCATGGCCTCCGTGGATGGTCTCTTGGATGGCGAGCCATGGGAGTGCCGCCTCGGGATGCGGTCCCGCCTGGTCGCGCCGATACTCGACGGTGACGAGATCCGGGGGACGATCACCGTGGCACACCGGCGCGTGGCATTCTACGGCGAGTCCGAGATCCATGTCTTGGCAGTCATCGCGGATGTGCTGTCTCTTTGGCTGCGCGGGCTGGAAGGGCACCGTGATGCCAATCGACTGCGTGCCGTGGAGACCTTCGTACAGCGCCTCCGCGATGATGTCGACTCATGGTCGGATGATGCCGCCCTGCTCCAAGACGCCAAAGAGCTGCTCGACGTCTCCGGGATGCGTCTGTTCCGCTACGACTCCGAGGAGCGGACCTTGGAGCAGGTCGCCGCGGCAGGACGGGTCGGTCGCAGCGCCCAATCCGGCCCGATGCCACTCGATTGTTTGCCCTGGCACCGCTGGGCGTTGGGCAGTCATCGCCTCCTGCAGATTGACCAGGGCGACCCCGAGTCCCTGATGACCGCCAACGAGGCGGAATCGACGCTCGCCGCCGGGATCAAGACCGGCTGCGTGGTCCCCATCACCGTCGGCGACCAGTGGCTCGGTGCGCTCAACGTGCTCGAAATGCGTGATCCCGATCGCTCCCGTCTGGACCGAATGGACCGCTTGCTCCTGTCCAATCTGGCCTCGGTTCTCGCCAGTCGATGGACGAGACAACGCGTCATGGCGCCGCCGGGGAGTTCCCCGAGCACCGATATCGATGCGACCAGGGAATTGCACAGACGCATCGTCAATCCGCTGACGAGCATCATTGGATCGGCGGAACTGATCCGCCACAAACAGGCCGATCTCTCTTTGGAGACCATGAAGTACCTGAAGACGATTGAGCGTTGTGCCGCCAGCGTGCACGAGTCGGTTGTCAGCTTCATGGCTGAACTCGGCGAGCATTCCGGCTTTGTTCCTCCTCGGCACGGCCGAAACGGCGACGAAGATGTGACCTGGTGCCGAGCCGGCGACGGGAGCGCCGGACGGACTGGCCTGACCCGCCCCGCGTCGTTCCTGGAAGCCAACCATGGCGTATCGTGTCCCGAGTCCATGTTGGCGGCGGGACCCGGTCATGGCGTGGATACCGCGCGATCCCGATTCGCAACCGTGGTTCGATGAACAGACAACAGGATGGCGGGAGACCGTCTGATGCAGAGCTTCAGAAGCGCAAGCGCCCCGACTGAGCGGAAGACAGGTTTGCCGCTGGCCGGCGCGGACCCCTTGGCACTGTCCACAGGCCGTCTCATGCGACGCGAAGAGAAGATGCGCGTCCTCGGTGAGATGGCTTCCGGGATCATCCACGACCTCAACAATCTCCTCGGCGCCATTCTCGGTCGGGCACAGATCGTGCAGATCAAGTCCGACGTCGAGGAAATCAAGCGCCAAGTGGCGCAGATCGAGAAAATCGCCGTCCAGGGCGGCGCCACGGTCAAGCGGCTGCAAGACTTCATCCGGGAAGGGGAGCGGGACTCTCTACAGCCAACCGACTTGAACCAGGTCATCACCGATGCCGTCGAGGTGACACGACACCGTTGGGAGACGCAAGCCCAGCAGCACGGCATCGTCTACACCATCGACGTCGAGCGCGGCTCGGAGGTGACCGTCTCCGGCACTCATTCGGATCTGGTGGACGCCGCCGCCAATCTGATTCTAAACGCCATCGATGCGATGCCACAAGGCGGCCCTTTGACGTTGGCCGCCCGTCGTGATGGACCCCGTTGCCTGCTGTCCGTGACCGACGAGGGAACCGGCATGACCCCCGAGGAAATCGGGAAGGTCTTTTCGCCGTTCTACACGACCAAAGGATCCCAGGGTTCGGGATTGGGTTTGGCGGTCGTGCACGGTGTCGTCACCCGCCACCACGGACACATCCGCGTCGAATCGACGGTGGGAAAGGGCAGCCGTTTCGTCATCGAACTGCCGGCGACCGATCAGACGGTGACCGAGCCGGCCATCAAGACGGCCGCGACGGGAGCGCATGGTCGCCGGGTTCTGTTGGTCGATGATGACACGACCATCCTCGACGTCATCGGGGAGGCGTTGCGGGCGGCCGGCCATGATGTCGATGCCATCGACAATGGGGCCCGGGCGCTGGGCGCCATGCGCGACGGTCGCTATGATGTCGTCGTAACCGACTTGGGAATGCCGGGCGTGACGGGATGGGAAGTGGCCCGGGCCGCGCGTGACATGACGCCGCGTCTGCCCGTGATTATCATCTCCGGGTGGGGCGCGCAGATCGACAAGAAGCAACTCTCCGACTGCGGCGTCGATGCCCTGCTGGCCAAGCCGTTCCGTCTGGAACAGATTCGTGAGACCGTGGCCCGCGTGGCGCTGCCCTCCACGGCAACCCCTGCTTGATCGACGCTGTCCCCGCCGCAACGGGCATCCTACCCTGGAGCGATACACAGGCACTTGGTGCCACGGGTCTTTAGACCCGTGAACTCCAATGCGAAGGAACACGGCACGGGTCTGAAGACCCGTGGCACGGCGACTCACGTGAGCCGTGTGACTGCGTCCAAGTCGGTCGCCTGTCGCAAAAGCGATTGACGACGCGCCCGGGCTTCGTTATCGACCGGGCATGGAGGCATCGCACACGGTCCGGACGTGGCTTCGTGCCGTTGGGTTGTCGACCCTCTGCCTTGTGATGTGCCCGGCATCCCTGCGGGCTCAGGGGCACCTGCGGCTCGACAGCACGTTTGATGCGGGAGCGACCTGGCCGGTCGGCGCCATCGCCACGGCCCTGTCGTATGTCCACCTGCTGCCGCGCGATTTGGCTCTCCGCGATGACTATGTCGATCGCGATCCCTTCCGGCTGCCGCTTGTTGATCATGTCATGACGAGGCCATCGACCGCGCCCGATGTCCTCCAGCAGTATGCCGCCCGAATCCTCGGCACTCCCGGCACCGACAGTGCAGGACGGCCGCCCGATGCGGCGTTCCTACGATGTAGGGATTTTCTGCAGGAGTTCTCAAAACGCCCCCCCTTCGTTGTCGGGGACACCCTGCCCATCCCGCTTCCTTCATCCCTCGCCAAGACCATCGAGCGATTGTCCCCCGAATGGGGCCGATTCGTGCAGCGGACGATGCGCGCGCTGGCGGACACGACCTGGCCGGACTCCATCATGCGCCGCGCCGATCCGGCCACGCGGGCGCTGTTGATCGATAGTTGCCCGCAGTTGGTACGAAAAGACGAAGCCGATCGGGAACGGAGCGAGGAGGTCCTCGATTCGCTGCAGAAAATCAACGATTCACTGGCGACACACATCCGGGCGATCGCCGAACTGGTGGATTGGCGCTGGATTCACAGCCACGGCGCCCACCTGTTGGCAAACTTGATCGACGCACTTCCCGATTCGGCACCCGAAGGTCGCAATTTCCTTGCCGACACGACTGTTATCCTACCAACGCCGCTGGGTCCGATCGTATTCGGAAGCCGTGGTGACGATCGTTTCACCGGCGACCCGGTTGCGATCATCGATCCGGGTGGAGATGACGAGTATCGGCTGGTGCCACGTCCGCCGGGCCACCCGCGTCTGATCGTGGACTGGGACGGGAGCGACACATATCTGGCCCCGAGCGGGCGCGACTTGGGGTGCGGCTACTTCAGTTGGGGGCTTCTGATCGACCGGCGGGGTGATGACACCTATCGTGCCGGGAACTTCTCACTCGGGGCTGGGTGGTTTGGTGTCGGGGCATTGATCGATCTCTCCGGCCGTGATCTGTATGAGGCCGACACCTATACGCAAGGTGCCGGCGGTTTTGGTCTGGGTCTTCTGTTCGACGCCGGCGTGGAGGCCGACCAGTACGCCGCCCGTCTGTATGCCCAGGGATTCGGCTTCGCAGCCGGTTGGGGCATCTTGGCGGACGCCGGCGGCAACGACCTGTATTCCGCCGGCGGGACCTATGGGGCGTCGTTGAACTATCGTGACCGGTTTCTGTCGCTCTCGCAAGGGTTTGGGTACGGCACACGACCACACTTTTCCGGCGGGGTCGGCCTGCTTCTGGATCAACACGGCAATGATGTCTATGTGGGGGACATCTTCGCGCAGGGATGCTCCTACTGGTGGGCCTTCGGCGGTCTCTATGACGGCGGTGGGAATGATCGCTATGTCGCCTATCAGTATGCCCAAGGCGCGGCGACGCACATGACAGCGGGGTGCCTGCTCGATGCCGGGGGCGACGATTCCTACTCGTCCAAGGGCGTCTCACAGGGATGCGGACATGATTGGTCGGCGGGACTACTGATCGACGCCGCCGGCAATGACCGGTATCAGGCCACCGATCTGTCCCAGGCCGCGGGGTCGGCCAACGGTGTGGGTGTGCTCATTGATCGGTCGGGTGATGACGTCTACAACGTCCTGTCGCGGGCGAACACGCAAGGGTACGGCAACCCGCGACGCGAGTACGGGTCAATCGGCCTGTTCCTCGATCTGGGCGGAACCGACCGCTATGATGGCCCCGGCGCCGATGGCACCGTGTGGCTCGGCGAATCAATGTGGGGCGTCGGCATCGACGCCGACTCCACTTGGGCCGGCTTGAAACCTCGGGGAAGAGACTCCCGCTGAAATGTCACTTGACGTGGGAACATGTGGAGTGTCGGACGTAACCTCTCCCTCCGGCTTGCCCCGAGCAGAGCCGAGGGGGAGAGGTCGATCCGCCGTAGGCGGATCGGGTGAGGGGGGCTCTTGCAGACTACTCCGAGTCGCCTCTGCTCACCTTGGCCTGTGCGGACTTCTTGTGCTCCTTGCCTTCGACTTGACCGCTCACGCCCAGACTGACTCGGCCCGGGTCGATCGTCTCTTCATGTGGGCGACGGCGGGCGATATACGCTTCGCCGCCGGAGTCCAGCCGGCCAAGGATTCGCTGGCTGCAATGGGGCCTGTGGCGGCACGCTGGCTGGCCTTCAAACTGCGCACGAGCGATGCCCGGGAGCGACGCGCACTCAGCGAGATCTTCCAGAAGATCGGCCCCGTAGCGACACCGTATCTGGTCCCGTGCCTGGATTCGAGCGGTGAAGACATGCCGGCCAACACCGCCAATGCCCTGGGGTTGATTGGAGATACCGCCGCGGTTGAACCGCTCATTGCGCACTTGGGCCATCGCGAGCATCGTGTCCGCTCCGAGGTGGCCACGGCGCTCGGCAAGACGAAGGACAAACGCGCCGTCGACAGTCTTATCGTGACACTCCAGACCGACGACGACAGCGATGTACGCAAAAGCGCCGCCGTGGCCCTCGGATCGATCGGCGATTCCAGCGCGGCACCGGCGCTGGTCAGAGCACTGGAGGACCCATTCTATGGCGTCCGTCTCTCGGCGCAGAGATCGCTGACACGGCTCGTGCCACCCCCATCCGGACTGTTGATCGATGCGATCTCGGTGTTGAGCGGCGCGGCGCGCTATTGCGCCGTCGTGGCGTTGGGGGGATGTCCCGATGCGGCCGCCCATAAGACGCTGCTCCACTTCCTGGGCAGCCCCGATCCGTACGAGCGCGGATTCGCCATCGAGGGACTGGCGATCCACCCGAGCCAGCAGGAGCGAAAACGGGTCGACGCGCTCAAACGTAAGGAGAAGGATCCCTTCGTCCGCGCACAGATGGAGCGACTTGAACGACGCGCCGAGGCGAACCAAGACAGAAAAAGGGAGAAATAACCTCTCCCTCCGGCTTGCCCCGAGCAGAGCCGAGGGGGAGAGGTCGATCCCTGCCTGCCGGCAGGCACGGCGCCGCAGGCGGATCGGCCTGCACTGAGCGACTTGTCCCGAGCGAAGCCGAGAGAAGTCGAAGGGGTGAGGGAATCGTCACACTTCCACGGACGTCCGGCTGCGTTCTCACTCGAGTGCCGATGGACCGACAATCGCTCGACCAGAACACCATCCGCGCCCGCGTCGAACGGATGTCCGCGCATATCGCGTCAGGGCCGCCCGCAGTGGAGCCGATCCACATCGGGCCCGAGTCCGTGGGTGCGATCGAAGTCCGTGCGCCCCGCGGACGCTTCTGGCACCGTCGCGTCGACCACGCGCCGGAAGAACCGTGGGGGGAACATATCCCAGAATCGCTGCTGTCCGAGACTGACCCCGCAGCCGACGCCGAGTCCGCCTCTGTGCGCGTTCCCTTTGACGATCCCGGCGCGCGCGTCGACCTGCGCGATTGTGTGTTCCTCGACTGTGAGACGACTGGTCTTTCCGGCGGGGCCGGCACAATCCCCTTCCTGATCGCGCTGGGACAATTCGATGGTACGACCTTCGCGGTCGATCAGTTCTTCCTGGCCGACCCGTCCGATGAAGCGGCTGTTCTCGATTGTGTGGCCGCTCGCCTGGCAGAGGCGAAAGCGTTGGTCACCTACAACGGCCGCGCCTTCGATGCGCCGCTGTTGGAGGGTCGGTTCCATTTCTGGCGTCTGTCTCCCGAGTTTGTCTGCCTTCCGCACTTGGACCTGCTGTGGCCGACGCGGGCGCTGTTCGCGCATCGCCTGGAATCCTGCGCCTTGAGCCAGGTCGAGGAGCAGTTGTTACGATACGCCCGGACGGAGGATCTGCCCGGATCGGAGGTGCCGGGCGTCTACTTCGAGTATCTGCGCGCTGGATTCAGCCCCCGTCTGCATGCGGTTTTTGAGCACAACCGCTTCGACGTCGTCTCGTTGTTCGTGTATGCGCTGTGGCTGAACGCACAGACGCACCCGACACGTCCCCGGTTGGCGGCTCCCGATGACCTGATGGCTCTGGCGCGGCTATGGTTCCGTCGCCACAGGTCCGGACCGGCCCTGGCCGCACTCGGCGAGGCGGAGAGCCGCGTTCTCGATGGCCACCAGCGCGCCCGCCTGCATGAGCTGCGCGGCCGAATTCTGAAGCGCGATCACGAGTATGAGGCCGCGCATTCGCAGTGGCAATCGCTGGCGGCGATCCACCCGGCGCGACATGACGCCGCCGAGGAGATGGCCAAACACCTGGAACATCGCCGTCGCGATTTCGCCGCGGCGCTCGCGATTGTCGACCGGGCTCTGGAGAATTTGCGCATACGGGAGTCCCTGGGCGAACCGGAAATTGCAGGCGCACGCGAGTCGCTGCTTCGGCGGCAGATGCGCTTGAAAAGACGGCTGGCGGTCGCCGCGCCGCGAGAAGCTTGAACCTCCAAGGCATACTTGGATATCCCGTGGCGAGAATCTGATTCGAGATTTCAGTTCGTCGGCCGATATAGAGCTTAGATGCTGCCTGCCTGTGCCGCTGCCGAAAACGGCAGGCATAGCGTCCAGTCGGTACGGCGATGACCACCCAGCCCATGCGAAGCAAGATATTGGGAGTCAGGGAGTTGTACACACTCCCTCAGACTCTGGTTGAAGTGCTCCGGGTGACCGACTCGCCGCAGACATCCGCGCATGACCTCAGTCGGATCATTCTGCGCGATGCGCCGATCACCGCCCGGCTCCTCCGTATGGCCAACTCCGTGATGTACGGTCAGCAAGGACGGGTCAACACGGTGCATCAAGCCGTGGTTCTGCTCGGCTTTCGCGCCGTCAAGTCTCTGGTATTGTCAACAGCAGTCTACGATCTGTTTGCCGATCGAAACGAGAATCCGCCGTTCGATTTCAATCAATTCTGGCAGTACTCGCTGGAAACCGCCGGCATTTCTCAACTGTTGGCAGGACGAATCGGCTATCAGCCCCAAGAGGAGGCCTTTGTCGCCGGGTTGCTCCATGATATCGGCCTGTTGGTCATGGCGCGCGCCTGTCCCGAAGAATACCGGCAATTCCTCGCCGGCGCCGATGCAGCCAAGGGATGGTGCGAGGCCGAAGGCGAGTTCTTTGGAATCGATCATGCGGAGGCCGGGGCGGCATTGTTCCGCGATTGGGGGCTCCCGCAGCCGTTGATTGACGCGGTGGCGCGTCACCATGAGTACCCCCTGCAGGTCAGCGGTCCCAACGCGGACCGTTTGACGCTGCTGGTGGCGCTGTCGGACCGGGTCGCCCACCAGGGGATCTGGCCGCGCGCCACATTGACCCGCGCCATGGTCGAGGAGAAACACCGCATCGTCAGCACTCTCGGTCTGCGCCCGCTCGACCTGTCCCTGGTCGACCGCTGGGTCTCGGAGAATCTCACCGCCATTGCGTCTCACCTCGACATCGAGGTCGGCTCGCCGACCGAGATCCTCGCACGGGCCAACCAACGTCTGTACGAGTTGCACCAGGAGACCGAGGCGCTCCTGCTGGAATCCGCCGGCACGTCGCGCGACGAACTGACCAGTGAGATCCTCGAGGCGGTGTGCGCCACCTTCTCGCACTACATCAACAACGCCTCGACCTCCATCATGGGGCACGCCGAGCTGGTGCAGATGGCGATCGCGCGCGGCGTCCTCGCCGATCCCGACGGGCGGTTGGCGGACTCCATGCGCATGGTCGAGGATGCCGTCGTCAGCATCTCCGCCGTGCTGACCGAAATGAAACAGTTGACCCGGTTCGACGTCGTGTCGTACCACGACCGCGCCCAAATCCTGAATATCGAGGACAAGGTCAAGCGGCGCGTCGAAACGCTCCGGCCGCGCATCTAGCGGTGCCGACTCCGGCATTGTGCATATCCTTTGACGGACCCGGGAAACCGGCGTATAATCTTATGCCGATCCCGGGAGCGTCCTGTGACAACCGCATCAGCACCCACTACGATTCCCGAACTGATCCTCACAAGCACCCTGCGTTGGCCGGCTCGTCCGGCCCTCTGGCGCTGGCGTGATGGCGCCCTTACGTCCGTGTCCTACGGGGCGCTGGTCGGCGCGGCGGTGCAGTTGTCCCAACGATTGCGGACCTACGGGGCGGGTCCGGATCGCCGAGTCGGAATCTGGGTCCCAGACCGATTCTCATGGGGTGTGGCCTATCTCGGCGTGCTCTGGTCCGGTGCCACCGCGATACCTGTCGATCCGCTTCTGACCCCGGGCGAGGCGCGGGCCATCCTTGAGGAAGCCGATCCTTCGCTTCTGATCACCGCCGGCGCGACACCGATACTGACCGGCCGCGGCACGAGTCTGCCGATAGTGCGCCTCTCGCAGATCTGGCCCGAGTTCGTCGAGCCGACAGCGGCGCTGCCCCCGGCCCCGACCATTGATCCTGAGGCCATCGCGTCGATCCTGTTCACATCGGGAACCAGCGGCACCACCAAGGGCGTAATGCTGTCGCATGCGAACATCGTCGCGGATATCGCCGCCGTGGCCGAACGCGGGCTCCTCACCTCCCGCGACAAGCTCCTTTCGATCCTGCCGATCCACCACGCCTTTGAGTGCACGATGGGATTTCTCTACCCGCTGTCCCAGGGAGCGCAGGTGGCCTTCGCGCGCGGCTTGAAGTCGGGGGAGATTCTGGCTGACCTGAAGGCCACCGGCGCGACCGAGATGATCGGCGTTCCCCTGCTGTTTGAGAAGATCGCCAAGGGCATCAGGCACCGCGTGTCCGAGGCGCCGCGGTCCCAGCGCCTCACCTTCGCTCTATGCATGGCGCTGTCCCGGGCCTTCCGGAGGGCGGGATGGCGTGGGGCGGGACGGTGGTTGTTCCGTGGTGTACGACAGCGCGCCGGGATCGGCTCCCTGCGCCTGCTGACATCGGGTGCGGCGGCACTTCCTCCCGACGTCGCCGAATTCTTCGACACCGTTGGGCTGCCTCTCGTGCAGGGATATGGCCTGTCAGAAGCGGCACCGGCCGTGGCGGTTGACATCCCGGGACGGCATCGTTACGACACAGTCGGTCCGCCACTGCCCATGGTGCAAGTGACGATTCGCGACCCCCGTCCTGACGGCGTCGGAGAGATTCTGGTCAAGGGCCCGATGATCATGAAGGGGTACTGGCGGCGGCCCGCCGAAACGGCGACCGTCATCCGCGATGGCTGGTTGTTGACCGGCGACTTGGGGACTCTCGACCGCGATGGGCGCCTGCGCATCGTCGGTCGCAGCAAGAATGTCATCATCTCCGGCGCGGGGAAGAACATCTACCCGGAGGAACTCGAGGCGGTCTTGGGCGACCAGCCCGGGATCTTGGAATCGGTTGTGTACGGCCGGTCCCGACCGGGCAGGATCGGCGAGGCCGTCGCCGCCGTCATCGTTCCTGACCGCGAGTGGTTTGAGACGACACGGCCCGAGGCGCTCACCGATGAGGCGCTTCTCCGTGAGTTGATCGCGGCGGCCGTCCGCAACGCCTGTGAGCGTTTGGCACCGTACAAGCGTGTCGTCGAATGGGAATTGCGCCGGGAACCCCTCGAAAAGACCTCGACGCGCAAGATCAAACGTCTTCTCGTGACCGCTCAGGGCGTTGCCGAACCCGCCAAGACACAAGCTCAGGCCGGTACGTGATGGTGCGATCGGAGACGATTTCCTTCCGCACCACCGGTGACGGCGACATCATCGATCTGACTGAGCGCGTGAGCCAGGCCATCAGCCACAGCGGTCTGCGGGACGGGATCGTCAGCGTCTGCGCCATCGGATCGACCGCCGCCGTCACGACCATCGAGAATGAGCCCGGTCTTCGGCAGGACCTGCCGGCACTCCTGGAAAGACTGGTGCCCTCACAGCGGGCGTATGCGCACGATGCCACTTGGGGAGACGGCAACGGGTATGCACATCTGCGCTCCGCGCTGGTCGGCACGTCGTTCACGACCGCCGTTGCCGATGGCAGGCCCGTCTTGGGCACTTGGCAACAAATTGTCTTTCTCGAATTCGACAACCGCCCGCGCTCGCGGAGCGTGCGCGTACAGATCATCGGTGAGTAGCGAATGAGTCTCTGCAGGACACACAGAGCAATAGGGTGGGTGCTCCGCACTCACCATGACGCGTCATGGACAGGGGGCTTTGAGCCCCCTGTCGGTGCGTGCGGAGCACGCACCCTACGAAGAACACTCGCCGGCCTCTGCCTCGTGTTCCTCGCGATGATTCCCCTTGCCGGGCAGACCCAAGACTCCATGGGCCTCTTCCGTTTCGACCCGATCCGTTACTTCAGCTCGGTCGGTGCGGCGCGTTGGGTCGGCAATGGGCGCTATTTCATGGTGAACTACGCCGACACACTGACCATGACACCCGACAGCACCGGCCGGTCCGTATCGATTCGCCGCGTCTTGGTCAACAATGACGATACCGTGGTCGTCTCACGCGGCCGGGGAACTGTCGTTGCCGAACCCGGCGATTCGACCTTCGCATTGCGTTGGTCCGAAAGTCGTTATCCGGAAGTCACCGGGAGGATGCGCTGGCAGGATGGCCAGTGGGTGATTTCCTTCGACGGTTCCTGGAGCGCGTGGTCGATTCGCATCCGCTATGATTCACCCTTTGCCGTGGTGGCAGCGGCGGCGCGGTCGCTCGGTTCCTTCCCTCCCATGGAGTTGACGACGATGACATATCGCGCCCGAGCGGCAGAGTAGATCCGATGCCTATGGACTCGATCAACCACTACCAGCGTCTTCGGGAGGGCGAGGCTCCTGCCGAGGCGTTTCTGGATTAAACAGCTTGATCAACCGATCGCGACTTCCCGGCACTCTCCGATGAACCACATTCTGCCGCAGGACCTCGCCATCCTCCGTGCCATCTGCGGCGCGGACTTCGTCCTCACCGACAAGACTGACCTTGACACTTACGGCGCCGATGAGACGGAAGACCTGTGCTTCCCGCCCGAGGTGGCAGTAAGACCACAGACAACCGAACAGGTGCAGGCGATCATGCGCCATTGTTCGTCGCGACGCATCCCGGTCACGCCGCGCGGCGGAGGAACTGGTTTGTCCGGCGGGGCACTTCCAGTGCGTGGTGGTGTTTGTCTGTCATTGGACCGGATGAACCGCATCCTCGAAATCGACACCGACAATCTTGTCGCCGTCGTGCAGCCGGGTGTGATCACGCAGGTCCTGCAGGAAGCGGTCGAGGCGCAGGGTCTGTTCTATCCGCCCGATCCGGCCAGCCGCGGGTCGTGCCTGCTCGGCGGGAATCTGGCCGAGTGTGCCGGCGGACCGCGCGCGCTGAAATATGGCGTGACGAAGGACTATGTCCTCGGCGTCGAGGCGGTCCTCCCCAACGGCGATCTGATCCGCTGGGGCGGGAAGCTGTTCAAAAATGTCACCGGATACAATCTGGCGCAGTTGCTGATCGGCTCCGAGGGGACACTGGCGGTGATCACCGAAACCACGCTGAAGCTGATCCCTTTACCCCGGGAGCGGATCATGCTTGTGGCGCCGTTCGATGATGGCGAAGCGGCGGCACGGGCATTGACCAAGGTATTCCTGGCGCGGCTGACTCCTTCGGTCGCCGAATACCTGGAAGGTGCGGCCGTCCGTTGCGCTGAGGCCAAATTCAGCAAGTCATTCCCGCAATCCGACGCCGATGCGCATCTCATGCTCGAACTCGATGGCAATGACCGCGCGCTTCTGGAGAAAGAGGCCGAGACAGTAGGGGAGATCTGTCTTGGTGAAGGCGCACGCGATGTGTTGCTCGCCGATGACCGGACCCGGATGGATGATCTGTGGCAGATGCGTCGCGGGATCGGCGAGGCGGTCAAGTCGGTGTCGATCTACAAAGAGGAAGACACCGTTGTCCCCCGTGCCCGTCTCCCTGAACTGGTGCGGGTCGTCCGCGACATCTGCACCCGCCACCGGCTTTCGGCGATCACTTATGGCCACGCCGGCGACGGCAATCTCCACGTCAACATCCTTAAACGCGATTTGTCCGACGCCGAATGGAATGATCGTCTGCCGGGAGCGATCACAGAATTGTTCGAGCGCGTGGTCGCGATGGGCGGAGCGATTTCCGGCGAACACGGCATCGGTTGGACCCAGAAGCGTTACATGCCGATCGCGGTCGCTCCCGCGGAGCTTGCACTGATGCGTCGTCTCAAGGCGGCTTTCGACCCCGACGGCATCCTCAATCCGGGGAAGGTCTTCCCCGACGACGGGGCAACATGAACCTCCATATCATGGAATCCGGCCGGGGAATGGTGAGCGGCCGGGATTGATCAAGGGGAGGAGTCTTGGCCCAATTCGCGAAGCACTTCACGCTGGCGGAAGCGAACGCCATGCTCCCGCAAATACGTGCGATCTTCGAACAGATCGCCGCCTTGCGCGCCCAGTTGGCGGAACGACAGGGCGATCTTGCGCTCGTCCATCGTGCCGCACCCGGAAACGGCGGCGACCCCAACGGCTCCGAGCTGGTCATCCAGTCCGAGACCATCGGACGGCTCCTGCATGAGTTGGAGCAGAACGGCGTGATCGTCCAAGATCCCGAGGCGGGGATCATCGACTTCCCGCACATTCGCGACGGAGAAGAGATCTTTCTCTGCTGGCGCAGCGGCGAGGAGTCCGTCTCCCACTGGCATCACTTGGATACCGGTTTCCGCGGCCGCAAGCCGATCACTTGATCACGATCATCGGCCTGGTGATCGCCCCTGTCGACGTCGTCATCCGACAGAAATATCGCCCCGAGGGCACGACGACCCCGCTCTCGTCCCGTCCGTCCCAAATCAGCGACCGCTCTCCGGCAGCGACATGTCCGGACAACAGCACCCGCACCAATTGCCCCACGGCGTTGTAGATGCGTATCTGCACCGACTTCGCCTCTTTCAGGTAGTAGCGGATCTCGGTTTCCGGATCGTGGTAGGTGACAAACGGGTTCGGATAGTTCTGAAACAGCGCGAATCCCAGATCGACAGGCGGACGAAATCCGGCGGTATCAACCGTCAACACAATGGGAATGCGCACCGGCGAGTTGACGGCATGGCGCGACTCAAGCACGATCGTATCCTCGTAGCGCCCCTCCGGCAGGACGAACAGATCGACCGTCACTTGGGGCTGTGCGGGTGCCTTCCCCTCCGGTGGCAGGACGCTCAACCACGAGTTTGTCCACTGCGCCGACCAACTGAAGAAATCCTGTGACGAGGATGAAATCGACAGCCGTTGCCCCGGCGGATCGAGTCCGCCGACCTCGCCTCGGAACGACATCGCCGCCGGGGAGACCTGCATCGTCACCGCCGCGGGATGGCCAATGGTAATCGCGCCCGCGTACACGTCGGGCAACAGCAAGGTACCCCCATCATACGTCGTGAATTGAACAAACTGCCCGGAGCCCAACGGGGCCTGGACTGAATCCACGAATGCGATTTGGTCGGTTGCGTCCTGCGACACTGTGAAGTGCAAGCGTGCCACGGGTCCCTCGCCCACGGGAATCCACGCCTGCTCGCCAGGGTCCAGTGACGTCGACAGCAGGATTCCGCTGGTGCGATGCGTACGATCCGTTGCCGTTCTGCTCGCGACGACATCGCCGTGGAATCGGTCCGTCACAAAGATCACGCTGTCGAATCGCAGGTCCGCCGACGACCATCGGAACGGGATGAACGCACCCCCCAAGATCACATCGTTCGCGATGACAATGCCGACACTGAACCGCTCGCCGGCCTGCGCCGTGGTGTCGGTGAAACGAACTGCGTTTTCGGCCCCGGAGCGCCCCGCCCAGAGCGTCGCAATTGCGAGGGTTACGAGGAAGAAGAGCGTCCTGTGCCGTGATGTCACGCCGGAGTATCCCATTGCCGCCACATCCGATTATACGTAATCTCCCCCACGGTGTCAGTGCCCCACCGGCAGGGCGGGTACAAAAGTGAGATTCCATGACAGCCGACCCACCGAAGATCAAAATCCGCAAAGGGCTGGTGATCTGTTATACCGGCAACGGCAAGGGGAAGACCACCGCCGCCATCGGCATGGCGGTGCGCGCGACCGGGTACAATTTGCGCACGCTGATCTGGCAGTTCATCAAGGGGTCGTGGCATTACGGTGAACTGGACGGCCTGAAACTCCTGGCCCCTTACGTCGAACTGCGCCAGAAGGGGGAGGGATTTGTCGGCATCGTCGACGACAAACTGCCGCGCGACGTGCATCGCGCCAAGGCCCTCGCTGCCCTCGATGAAGTCAAAGGGGAGATCACTTCAGGGAATTGGGACTTGGTCATCCTCGACGAGATCTTCGTCGGCTGCCAGTTGGGGTTCTTCACTGCCGATGATCTCCTGCAACTGCTGGCGGCGAAACCGGCCACAGTGCATCTCGTGCTGACCGGCCGGGGCGCCCCCGCCGAAATTCTTGAACGCGCCGATCTCGTGACCGAGATGTGTGAGATCAAGCACCCTTATCAGAAGGGTGATCTGGCCCAAAAAGGCATAGACTACTGAGGACCTCTCACAGAACATGGACGAGACGGTTGATCTGGTTGCACGCTGTGTCCGCAAAGTCCGAAGACTGCTCACCCTACCCTCTCCCCAGAGGGGCGAGTCTTAACCTCTCCCTCCGGGAGAGGTCGCTCGGACCGCAGGTCCGAGCGGGTGAGGGAATCTCCCCCCATCGACTCGTGCTCCCCTAGGGGACCACTGACCCGCCGCGCCGAACCGGTTGCGACACTCTCTCGTGCCGCCGACGCACCATCGCGCCCCGATTCTGCAACTGCGCAAGCGACTGCACATCGGTACGTTCGCCGGTGGAAAGCGCACCACCCACGTGTGAACACCCTCTGAGCGCACGCCGATAATCCCACAAGATGTACCGTATCGACCTGGGATTGCGGGGCACGCCGGCGACCGTTCTCGTCGTGGACGATGAGCCGTCGATCCGGCAGTTGCTCTATGACTGGCTGGCGGAAGAACCCGGCTTGACCGTGCGCGTGGCCGCCTCGCCGGATGAAGCCGAGGCGGTCCTCGAACGGGAATCGGTCGACCTGCTACTGGTCGATCTGCGTCTGCGCGAGGGTTCCGGACTTGAGGTGATCCGTGTCGCCGGTGCATTGCAGCCGCACGCGGTCTCGATTCTGATCACCGGCCACCCCACCGTGGAGACGGCGATCTCCGCCCTGCAAACCGGGACCTTCGACTATTTGATCAAGCCCTTCAAGCTGGAGTTGCTCAGCGCCACGGTGCACCGGGCGCTGGAGCACTCTCGTCTGCGCCACGAGAACATGCAATTGCGCGAGCAGGTGGCCATTTCCGAAATGATGCGCGCGATCGGCTCCTCGTTGGAGCTGGATCAGATCCTCTCCCTGATCCTCGGCACCGTCTTGCGCGAATTCTCCGCCGCCGCCGTCTCCGTTCTCCTGTACGACCCGGACACCGGGAGAATGGAGCTCCAGGGGCTCGAAGGCGATCGTGCCGTGATCCGCGACGGTCCCTATCTCGAGTTCCTCCGTGGCGAGAGCGCGGTGTCGTCGACCGTATTGGCGACCGGGCGACTGGCGCTGTTGACCGATCGCCAGGGTGATCTGTTTACGGAGGGTGCGCCGCGCCATGATCGTCTTTGCCAGCCGTTGCTGGTCAAGGGACGCGCCATCGGCGTGCTGAACATCGTGCGCCGCGCCAATGCCGGTCCCTGCGGTGACGGCACCTTGCGGACCATTGAGATGACGGCGGCGCAGGCGGCGATCGCCATCGACAATTCACGTCTCTACCGGAATCTTCACGCCGCCTATCTGGACACGGTCTCGGCACTGGCCAATGCCATCGAAATCCGCGACCCATACACGCGCGGACACACCGATCGGGTCAAGCTTTTGGCGCGCGCGCTCGGCAACCGTCTGGGCTGGGACAACGACCGGTTGTTCGGACTCTGGATGGGGTGCACGCTGCACGACATCGGCAAGATCGGTGTCCCCGACGGCGTCCTTTCCAAGCCGGGGCCGTTGACCGCCGACGAGTTCGCATTGATGAAGACCCATCCTGAGATCGGCGTGAAGATCATCGAAGGCGTCCCCTTCCTGAAACCCGCCATCCCCTATGTGTACTACCACCATGAGCGCTATGATGGCAGCGGGTACCCCTTCGGCATGATCCGCGACGAGATTCCGATCGAGGGACGAATCCTGGCGGTCGTGGATGCTTTTGACGCGATCACATCGGACCGGCCCTACCGTCGCGGTCAGTCCCTGGAGGTGGCGCGGGAAGAACTTCGCGCCTTTGCCGGCATCCAATTCGACCCGGAGATCGTCGAGCTGTTCTTTGCCGCCCTCAACGATGTTGACATCCCTTGGATGAAGCTCCCTCAGCGTCAAGCCCACGCCTACGCCTCGGCCACGTTCTGAACAGAATCCAAGAGCCGCCGGCAAACCGTTTGCCTCCACGGGTGCCAGGGCATTGATTCCACGTCGGTGCCGTCGTGCTGAATCCGCACGGCAACGACATCGCATGTCCATGAGGCGTCATGCCTCGGATGGTTTCGAACCATGGTTCCGTCGAGATCACGCAGCAAGATCGGCTCCCCACCCAAGATTCGGGCCTCCGCATCGGCGTCCACACACGATCACCTGATCATTGCCGTTGGCGTCATCGTCGCACTCGTTCTCTTTGCCTGGCAAGCCCGGATGCTCTGGTTCACCCAGGACGATGCCTACATCTCGTATCGCTACGCCCGCAATGCGCTGGCCGGGTACGGGCTCGTGTTCAATCCCTGGGAGCGGGTCGAAGGGTACACCAATTTTCTCTGGGTGATTTGGCTCGTGCTGGCCGGGCTTCTGCGCGTGGATCTTGATCTGGCGGCCAAGGTCCTGGGGGTGTTGTCCGGGGGCGGCATGATCGTGCTGTCGGCGCTGTTGGGACGCGCCGTCTGGCGCGCGGTGTCTCCCGGATCACGCTTCGCCCCCTGGGCCGGGGTGTTCGGGGCTGTGCTGTTGGCCGCCAATGGCTCGCTGGCATACTGGACGGTCTCCGGGTTGGAGACCGCCTTCTTCGGCTTCTGGATCACGCTGAGTCTCTGGCTCTGGTTGCGACGTTCACCTTTGGTCATCGCGACCCTTGCTCTGGCCGCCATGACACGTCCCGAGGGCATGCTGATCTGGATTGTATTGGTCCTCGGTGAATGGTGGATCGGTGATGGTCCGCGAACAGCGGCTCGACTGTTCGGCGCCGTTGTACTCCTGCTGACTCCCTTTGCCCTTTTCAAACTCCTGTACTACGGCTCCCTCCTACCCAATCCGTTCTATGCGAAGACCGGTCTGGCCTGGGAGTACTTCCAGAGTGGGTTGGCGTATGCGTGGGCCTTCCTCTCACAGTATGGCCTATGGGGCGTGAGTCTTCTCCTTGTTGTCGCGGCGTCGATCATTCTGCGCGGACGTTGGCGCATCGTGCCGCTCTTGTGGTTGGTCTTCGCGGTCTATGTGGTCGGCGTCGGCGGCGACGTACTGAGGCCAAATCGATTCTTTGTGCCGTTGCTCGTCCCCTTCGTCATTGCGTCATTGGGGGCCGTCGCCTGGGGCATCGGACGCATCGCGAAGAAGACCAGGGGGTATGGAATCGCTGCGCTCGGACTTGCGGGATGGTGTTTTCTGAGCTGGTACCTGCCGCGCAGCCTTCTCGACTCGACACGGGCGTTGGAGCTCGGGCTGACCACGAAGATGACCACGGTCGCCGGCAAGTTGCGCGCCACCGACCCCCGACCCTTCACGCTGGCCGCGTCCACGATCGGCAAGATCGGCTATGAACTGCCGGGGCATCGCATCATCGACATGCTCGGCCTGGTTGATTCGACCGTGGCGCGCCATCCCGAATCCATCCCCGGGAACGTCAGCTCTTGGAAGGAACGGAACTTCAACGCCACCTATGTGTTGTCGCAGGACCCCGACTACATCCTCTTCTCCACCGGACACAAGCCGTCGGCCCCCGCCGAGCGGGCGCTGATCCTCCATGAGAAATTCCGGCGTGACTACTACACCATTCTCTTCCCGATCCCCGGGCGGTCATTGGCGGTCCACAAACGGCGCGGGGGTTACGCCGGCGGCGATTCGGTCTGGCCGTCGATCGAGCCGGCGCAGTTGCTCAACGCCGCCTACAACTACATCGCCGGGCGACAAGAGGCGGATTCCGCCATTTTGGCCATGCAGAAGCTCAAAGCCCTCGGGATTCACGATTACTCCGTCCCCGACGCCTTCATCGCCGAGCGTCACTACGACGCCGGCCGGCTCGAAGTGGCTCTGGCTTATGCCGATTCTGCCCTTGCCATCGACTCCATGAGCATTTCCGCTCTCCTAGTGCGCGGTGCAGCCCTGCACCAACTGGGCGACACGGTGGCCGCCGAGGTGGCCTGGAATCGGATTAGACGGCTGGCACCCTGGTTGGCCCCCGGACCGTGAACGTCTCGAACCGACGCTGTCAATGCCCGGCAAATCGCCATTGACAGGGGGCGCCGCTGCCGATATAGTGGGTGTGGGATGATGCGGGAATAGCTCAGTTGGCTAGAGCGTCACCTTGCCAAGGTGAATGTCGCGGGTTCAAATCCCGTTTCCCGCTTTTTTCCCCGCGAGTACTGTCGCTGGTCTCATCGCGTGCACGGGCAAGGGGCTTAAGCCCCTTGTTCACTGATTAACCTCTCTCTCCGGCAGTGTCCCGAACGAAGTGAGGGAGAGAGGTCGATCCGCCGCAGGCGGATCGGCTTGTCCTGAGCGGAGCGAAGGGGTGAGGGAGACGGACACTCCCAACACGATCGCTCACAGCAGATTTCGGCGGGTTAGCCAAGCGGTAAGGCAGAGGTCTGCAAAACCTCTATACTCCGGTTCGATTCCGGAACCCGCCTCTTGCCCTTCCTCAAACCGAGTTCTCCTGACAGTGATTCCGGTGTAGCGCGCCGGACCATGGCGTTTATCTTCCCTACGCGTTCGTGCCGGAGTGGCGGAATGGCAGACGCCAGGGACTTAAAATCCCTTGTCCCTAAAGGGACGTGCCGGTTCAAGTCCGGCCTCCGGCATTCATCGGCTGTCGTCAATCCCCCGGTCCACTGTTGACCCCTCTGGCACATCTTTGAGTGGTGGTTTATATCAAAAGACCGAACATACAGTGGCACAAAATGTTACCACGACTCCGCCAGTGGTGTTTCGTCACGTCATTGTCGATTGCAGGGTGAGCGCACTCCGCCCAAAGCCATTGTCCCGCCATCGAGTGACCCCAAGCAATGCCAATCCACATGCACTTACAATGTCCTTACCTCAACAACACCATCTTCCGCGATGTCGTGCCATGGCCCGTGGTCACGCGACAAAAGTACACGCCGCTGCTGACGGCCCCGCCATTCGTGTCGTGGCCGTCCCATGAAAGAAGGTGCCGGCCTGGCTCCATTTCCCGCTCGACAATCCGGGCCACCTGCCGCCCCAAGATGTCATAAACGGCCAGGGACACACGTTCGTATCGGGACAAAACGAATCCAATGGTGGTGCCCGAGTTAAAGGGATTGGGGTAGTTCTGCAACTGCGCGCGTGATCCCTCCGGACGGAGTGCTAGTGTCCTGAGTTAGAAGTTTCTATACAAAAGCGTCCGATGGATTGGATGATTTCATCAGCGGTTTTGGTCCAGACGAACGGTTTGGGATGGTCGTTGGTTTCGTTGAGATAGGCCATGATCG